>NZ_JAUBTT010000006.1:0-143405 GCF_036705125.1 Microcoleus sp. B7-D4 | reverse complement strand
TGCTTTTTTATGGTAAATGTCTGTAATCCCCTGATCCATCTAGATCAAAGCAAATATATTATTCAGGCTTATTCTTTGAGAATTTGTTATCTAAAATACAAATAGCTTAGAAAAGGAATAAACACTCACCATAAATCTATCTTAAAGCTGACAGATTTTGAGCATATTTACATCTAATGTCTGAAAACATAAGGAAAATGGCATAAGCTGGTTCAAGGCTTGGAACGGCTTATGCTTCATCAGAATAATCACAATTCCTGACAGTTCGAGATTTTTCTGTTGGCAATGCCGTTGGTACAAAGTGAACGATTTTATAATTGTCTAAACGACCATTTTTCTACTGCGATGCGTTGCTAGCACGTTTCCTGGCTTCTGATGCTTTGACATCATAACCGGAGTTAGGATTAGCTTGGTGCAATTGCATTAACAGGTCGATATAAAATTTGTAGTAGTCCTGTACTGTGGCAAAGTATGAGCTGCGACTTTCCGGGGTGGCTATTTTACTGCGGAGATTTTCAATTAATTTGAGAGAGGCTTCAATATCAGTGAGAGCTCCGGTAAAATTGCCTAGCGATCGTTTCACAAAAGCCATGCTGGAAAGGGTAACAGCTTCTCCACCGCGATCTTCTACTGCCCGTCTCAAGGGAAGGGACTGGTTGTAATAGTCTAGCGCTTTTTGTTTTTCTCCCAAATCTGAGTAGACTCTGCCGATGTTGTTCAGGATGGTGGCTTCCCCACGCTGATCCTTGATTGCCCGTTTCAGGAGAAGCGATTGGCTGTAATATTCTAGCGCTTTCTGTTTTTCTCCCAAATCTGAGTAAACTAAGCCAATGCTGTTAAGAACGCCGGCTTCCCAGTGAGGACTGCGTACTGCCCGAAACAGCGACAGGGACTGGTTGTAATAATCTAGCGCTTTTTGTTTTTCTCCAAAATTTAAGTAGATTCCGCCGATGATGTAGAGGGTGGTAGCTTCCCCACCGCGATCACCAAGGGTTCGTTTCAGGGGAAGGGACTGGCTGTAATACTCTAGCGCTTTTTGGTGTTCTCCCAAATTTAAGTAGACTCCACCCATGTTGTGGAGGGTGAGGGCTTCTCGACTGCGATTGCCCGCTTTTCGATACAGTTTTAATGCTTCTTCATATTTGACGATCGCACCTCTTAAAGATTCTGGTGTTCCTTGTTCGTAGAGTTTCTCTGCTTCTCTATATACTTTTTGGGCAGCGTCGCTACTGTTAGTTTGTGCTATTTGTACAACTTTACCAACGGGCACGGTTGCTGCCACTGGCAGATTTAGCTGAACCGAAAGTGCGATCGACATACCAGCCAAAAACCATTGAGAGCGATCGAACATAGCCACCCCTTTTTTGTTTTTGTCAATCTTAACCCTCTTCTGTCACTCCTGCTAGAGAATAGCTAAAAGCCCAAAACTTTGTTGGGTGCTGCTTGGGTGTACGGACGGAAACAATGCTTCAACAGTATTGCTATTTATTGTTTTCCGAGAGTGACAGAAAAAGGTTAAATTCTGCAAATTGCACCTCGCCGACAACCACGTAAGAAATTTAAGTTAATGGCTCTATCCCTTCTAGCCATAGGAAATATACGCGCCCGGATTCATTACCTGCCACAATTGCTACTCCATCGGACGTAACGGTGCAGCAAAATAAGACACCATCTCCGATGAAACTAGCGATCGCCTCTCCACTGTCTCTCATCCCAGACTTTTAGCGTGTTGTCGTAACGCCACGAAAATAGCCCTTTGCCCGTGTCCGGTAATTGCGATCGCACCGATCCACCGTAGTGCAGTCTAAAAAGGTGTACGGTACGTCCAAGCTGACCCCTACCACCTCATCTACTTAATGCCAACTAAGAAATAAGGCGAATATTTAAAAAAGTAAAAACCCCAATTTCTTAGAAACTAGGGTTTGAGTTAGGCTTTAATTTATTTTTACTAAACTTTACTGCGACAAATCAGTAACTCTTTCGCGAGCGCGGGCAATCCCACAAGCATTATCGATCGGTGCAACAACAGATCCGTATAGCATACAGAGAGTGAATGCCATTGACTCTGCTTTCTTTTCTTCCGGTTCGACAGAATGAACTGCAACGGAAAGGGCAAATCCTCCTAACATGAAACCCAGGAAAGAAAGCCACCGTCTCGTATAGGCATAGCCACCAATAGGAAAGATAGCACTGAGAGCAATAGCAGCCCAAAGATTGCGCTGAGACAACTTAACTACTTTGCCTAATTTGTCGGCTTTAATCTGTTCTTCTAGGGCTTGAATTTTATTTTTAGCCTCATTATCGAAAGTCATAGTTCTATCTCCTACTAGGTTTGTACTTTGAACCTGGGGTAACAGTTAAATTATCTATTTAGTAAAAAATACGAGGCTTGTTATGGCAAACAGGATAAATCTCCATAAATTTACGAAGATTTCCCTACACAATATCCTTATATGAAATCGAAGCTCTATCTACCGCAAACATTTGAGCAGGTGACATTACTGAATACAGGTATGAATTCAAGATTTCCCAGTGGCTATAGACCCGCTTGAGGGTGAGTTTTGTAACTTCAAGCGAAAAGTTGATTCATACCGTGAATCAGCAACGCCGAGCAGGTTTTACTGAAGCCTGTTGATCGCCAGTTGTCTGTCGATCGCTCCTATCCCTCGACCTCCTTCAACCCATCCTCCAGTAACATCCGCACCAAGAGTCCACTTTCTTGCGCCCCGTCCTGGCTGCCAGCATCGACAGTTTACGGTGCAGAGTTTCGGACATATCCACCGTAAACCTGACCGTCGCTTCTTTATCCGGTGCTTGCAGTTTGCTTATCAGGCTAGGCTCCTTTGATTGAATGGAAACTGGTTCTGGTGTAGATACTTCCGGCTGCGGTGCTTTGGCAATTGGCAATACAGTTTCCGGTGGTGGTGTTGCGAGCAATGCAGCTTCCGGTGTTAGCGATGCTGTGGGCGTTGGTGCTGGCGATACAAGTTCTGGTGCTGGTGGTGATGCAGGTTCCCGATCGCCAAAAACAAATTCTTCGATCGCGCTGCCGAGCGGTTTACGTTTCTTGGTACTCATTTCAGCGCTCCCATGATTTCCTTAAACAGTCGGCTGTACTCTTTGCCAGAATCTTTGCCAGGTTGACCGCCCAAATCCCACACCGTAGCTGCTTGCCCGAAGAATCAGCAATCACTTGTTTTTGGTGGATGACTGAGTTGAGCACTTTCTGGAAAATTGAGAAAAGGATTCGATCGCTCTGGCTAAGCTCCTGAGCCTGGAAAATATAGATAGCTTTTTCTAGACTTCAATCATCTAAACATTCAATCATCTAGACATTCAGATGAACTCAGGATTAAACCTACGATCGTAACAATCGCCTCATTCAAGGCGGAGTCGGCAGGATCACTACGGCGTTACATTTGGCGGCTTACTTGCAGACCAAAGCACCCACGCTGTTGGTAGATGGCGACCTCAACCGCAGTGCGTTGGATTGGGGTGCGGGGGGTTCCTTGCCGTTCCAAGTAGTAGATATGACGAATGACAACCGTTAAAACCATACTAAGAATTGATTGTGCTATAGTAGCACACACAGGCATACCTTAGAAAAAATAGCGTCGCTTACAGTATGCCTTTAAAGCACAGTAACGGCATACTCCGGTCAGCATCTTTTCCATCCCGAACCAGAGCCAATGGCAACCAAGAACATCAGAATTGTGGGCTATTTGCCACCCGACTACCACCAAAAGTTGCGCGACTACATGGTAGAGCAATCTCTAACGGAAAGTGCAGCGCTCGCCAAAATCATCAAGCAATTCTTTGAAGCAGTCCCAGCGCTTTCGGTCGAAACGGTAGCTTCCGAAACCAGGGAAACTTTCGCCCAACTGCGATCGGAAATTGCCGATTTACATGGGCGAGTCGCAGCTTTGGAAACAGCAGAAATTCAACGCCAATTCAATAAAACTTCTCCCAAAAACTTTGGAGCAGAACAGCCCCAAATAACACTGCGCCCCCTGAAAGCTGCTGACCTAGCAAAACGGTTGGGAGTAAGTGCCGAAACTATTGAAAGTGCTGCTGCTAAAGGCAGCAGTTCCTTTGTTGAATGGAGCAAACGGCGTGATCCTGGTTCAAGAGCATGGCACAAAAAGGGCAACTTTTACCATCCGAATCCAGATTGAGGTAGAACGATGTAGCTGCTTTGATTTTTGGGAAGCTCCACCGCCTCTCATCGCCTACAACCGAGCGCTACTTTGTTATCGTTAATTAGCCGAGCCAACCCGCCCTATAACTCGCTCAATACGACATCATTTTAAACATTCAATCATTCAAATGTCTAGACATTTAGATGATTAAGGGATAAAGTTGAGTTAATCAACGTATCGATAAACCTATGATTGTGACAATCGCCTCATTCAAGGGCGGAGTCGGCAAGACAACGACAGCGCTGCATTTAGCGGCTTATCTGCAAACCAAAGCGCCCACGCTTTTGGTAGACGGCGACCTTAACCGCAGTGCTTTGGATTGGGGTGCGCGGGGTTCCCTCCCGTTCAAAGTGGTGGATGAAAAGCAAGGAGTTCGCTTTGCCAGGGATTACGAGCACATCGTGATAGACACGCCTGCCCGACCAGACCCCGATGAACTCAAAACTGTAGCTGAAGGGTGTGACTTGCTGATTTTACCGAGTTCTCCCGATGCGATGGCCCTCACTGCAATGCTGCAAATGGTGGAAGCTCTGCATTCCCTAAACTCGAATTACCGCATTTTGCTCACCCTCATCCCACCCGCTCCTAGCAAAGTCGGGATGGAGTCTCGCAGAACGATCGAGAAAGCTCAGTTGCCGATATTCAAAGCTGAGGTCAGGCGGCTAGCAGTATTTCAAAAAGCAGCGCTCGCCGGGGTTCCCGTAAGTGCTGTCAAAGATGCCTACGCCAAAGCTGCTTGGGGTTGTTATGCCGATGTCGGCAAGGAGATATTGCCATGAGCCGCTTTGATGATTTGTTAAAGGCGAAAAAACTCCAACCCGGTGAACCTGATATCGCCCCTGCTCCCCCTCCCGCGCTCCCTAAAAGCAAAGACCCCAACTTTGTCAGGGCCACGGTTTATTTGCCCAAACAAATGCACCGCGACCTCAAATCTGCTGCCGCACAGTCAGGTGAAGAAATCAGCGAGCTGGTTGAAAAGTCCGTCGCTCAATACCTCCAGCAACTCAATGCCAATAAAAACATTTGAACATTTGAACATTTGAACATTTGAACACTTGAATGTTGCAAGTTTCTTGTCTTATTTGCAACAGTTACCTTTTCGGTCAATCGCTGCATTCCTTGAGTTCGTGTACCGTTGGGTGCGTATGTTGGTAAGCTGGCACTGAACTCGTAAGGGAGCGGTGCAGCATGAAGAAAATACGGCAGTTGGGGGCGATCGCTCTGATTTTGGGGATGATGGCTGGCTGCAATCTGACATCAGCCCCGCCATCTTCACTGCCGCGAGTTTCTCCTAAACCAAGAGTGCAGAAACCCACAACGCAGCCACCGATCGCTTCGGCAACCAACAACCGCAACTTACTCCTGGGCAATCCCAGCAATGCAACTCCCAGTGTTGCCAACAATATCGACAACTACTTGATGGTGAAACCGCAGTTCGTGATGAGCTACAACAGTAAAACTAAGACCGCCAACTGGGTTTCGTGGCAGCTCAATAAATCTTGGATTGGAGCAGCCGATCGCCAAGACAACTTTCGCCCCGATGATGCCCTCCCCGCTGATTGGTACAAAGTGCGCCCCAACGATTACACGGGAAGCGGCTATGACAGGGGACACATTGCACCCAGTGCCGATAGAACTCGCAACGAACCCGACAACAGCAGCACATTCCTGATGACCAACATGATGCCACAAGTACCAGAACTCAATCGCGGTGTGTGGGGTGACTTGGAAGAGTATTGCCGGGAATTGGTGGCACAGGGCAAAGAACTTTACATCGTAGCGGGGCCCGTGGGAAGGAAAGGCAGCATCGGCAGAAAGGAGAAGATTGCAGTGCCGGCAAAGAATTGGAAAGTTATTGTGGTGTTGGACAGACAAGGATTAGGGATGCAGGGAATTGACGCAAATACTAGGACGATCGCTGTGATGATGCCCAACGATGCCAGCGTCAAAGGCAAAGGATGGAAAAGCTTTCGAGTTTCCGTGGCAAGAGTTGAACGCGAGACGGGGCTGAATTTCTTATCTAATGTGTCGCCCCAGGTTCAGCAGGCGATTGAAAGCAAAGTGGATAGTCAGTGATTAGGTTTCCACCAGTTTCGTAGACAGCCCCGCCAATCCGCCACCGTCCGTCACTCCAATGATGTAGACATCAATCTCAATGCTGCCAACTCGGTAAACCTGCAACTGTGATAGGTTTTGCTTTAGGATGCTCACCAAGTTCTGAAAGCGCTGCACCGTTTCCCGTTCTTCTTCATCGTGCCAATCTTCTTCAGCAGTGGCGATCGCAAAGAACTCGTCAACCGTCCGCAGTTCTACGGGAGCATCGGGTGGATATTCGGTGAGTTGCAGAAGTTTCGTTGGAGTGAGTTCTCCTTGTGCGGGCCAGGTAACGACTTCAAAGGGAGCATCGGTTTCGCTGAGGAAGAGTAAGTTTTTGGAAGCTTGTTTGAGTTGGGTGGCGATCGAGTCGGTCATGGCGGTGGTTTTAAATGAGTTTGATGCTAACAAATTGCATTGAGATTAAAGAAAAAATACGAATGCTAATCTCCTGATGTTTCCTGGTTCACCGCACTCACTTGCAGCATCCCGCGCCCTATCCTTTCGAGTAATTCCGATCTGGAAATGTTTAGAGAATCTGCGATCGCATCTATGCCATTGACCGCAGTTGGCGTAATGGAAACCGTAATGCGTGTCTTCATTTCGTTGTACTCCGTCAGCGGTTGCCCTTTTTTTCTCATTTTTTTCTCGTATGCCTTATTTATTTAAGTCATACTCCGTAAATATTGAATAAGTATGACATATAAATTATAATATAGTTTAATCTAAAAGCAAATGCCTGTAACGGCTACTTTCTCAGGGTCAACGTTACAGGCAATGCGCTCACACGTTCAAATGGAGCAACTGTTATTATGACGCACATTATCCGCGCTATCGAAGATGGCGTAGAGTTTTTTACCGTTGAGGCAACGGGCGAGTCGGGGATGAGTTATTCTGGGCTAGCAAATTTGTCGGGGGTCAATCAATCCTCAATTTCTCGATTGATTTCCGACCTTATGCACAAAAAGGCTCCCAAGCGACTACAAGCTTGGATAGACAAGGATTTGCACCTTATGCAGGAATACACCAAACGGGGCGGGAAAGTGAAAATTCTCCGCTCTGACTTCTGCACTGCTGTAATTAAGCACTACGCCTTTGAGGGAAACGAGGTTGCTGAGTACAGCCTTGAGAAGTTCGCTGATATTGGGATGCGTTCTTGGATTCAAACGGTTACGGGTTGGCAACCTCAAGAAACCAAAGCTTTAGCAGAATGGGAAATCGCTCGACTCGCAGGCAAGCAAACACGGCGCAGACTCACAGATGCCATCAAAAGCTACATCGATCGCCATCCCGAACTCTCTGAAAACAGCCGTAAATGGCTTTACGTCAATGCCAGCCAACGAGTAACTTTAGTTGTGTTCGGACGCAAAGCCAAAAAATTAGCTGACGATTTGGGTGTTGCTCCTGACAACCTACGGGATGCACTGACTCCCGATGAATTGATTTTGCTTCAGGAAGTGGAAGATACGGCAGTACGATTGATTGATATTCAGGATGTCCATCCCGATGATGCCATTCAAGAGACTGCTGAAAGGTTGTTGATTCAGGTGCAAAATAGAGCTTTGAAGCTGAAATAATGGTTTATAATGCCTCGGTTTAAGGCTGGGGCTTTCTTGTTTTTATAGCTATCGATTGCCCTCAATCTCCTTCAAATTCCACCTGCAACTTCATCAACTTAAATCTGTGCTACTGGACAATTAACCAGAGTTTACAAAGGTGGCGTTGCAGGCGATCGCTCTGGAACTCCTAAAACTCCTGAAACTGCCTATGATGATGACGCTGGGTGAGTTTTGGTGTGTGTAGGCGATCGCTCAAAAATACAACCTCGTGATTTTCTTTGTATCTCCACCCATTCTGAGAAATTCTATGTGAGAGACAAGAAATGGTGTTTTAGGACAGCAAACTTTTCTGTTAGCTAGCTGCCCTCTACTTCTAAAACAGACTGCTAGACAACAATTGTTTGACCATTGGTTAGACGGTTGAAGTCATACTTTGTGTTGCCAGCTATGAGTTCTTCAAACCCAGAGGTATTCATGATAATGCTATCCTTGATGAAGTTTACCCCGGTTGCGGATATTCCAACGGTATAACTTCCTGATGTTAACTCCAGTGTGTCTTTACCGTTTCCGCCATCGAAATTACCGCTACCGAAACCCTTGAGATAGTCTTTCCCATTTCCTAACAACACGCTACCAGTACGATCGTTGCCTACATTAAAGCCGCCATTGGCAATGATAGAGTCGTCACCATTACCAGTATTGATGATACCGTCGTTGATTATGCCATATCGCTTACCAGTGCCAATGATAATGTCGTTACCATTGCCAGTATCAATGGTATAAGTTCTGAGGTTGTAGAGGCCGACACCATCTTTAGCGGTGGCAATACCAGTGATGGTGTCGTTACCATTGCCAGTATACATAAATCCGTCAAATTCTCCTCCGTTCAAAAGGCCGGTGCCCACGTTATCGAGTATCCCATCCGCCTCATCAATGTTACTACCAGTAATTATGTCATTGCCATCGCCAGTCTCCATAAATCCGAAGTTGGCGAGAGCATAGCCAAACTGACTGGCATTGCCAGTGATTATGTCGTTACCCTCACCAGTATTCAAGAAGGTATCGAAATAATTGAAAATGCCGTAAAGAGGGGAAGTACCAGTGATTATGTCGTTGCCCTTTCCAGTATCGATGCCACCAGTCCCCGCGAGATATATGCCGGAATGATCGAGGGTAGTACCCGTTATGGTGTCGTTACCATCGCCAGTATTTATAGTGCTATCCAAGCTTTCAATTCCCGTACCTTTCTGGGTAATGCCCGTGATTATGTCATCACCACCACCCGTATCAATGGTGCTTCCTGCTGTGTAAATGCCACGATCATAACCAAAAACAGAAACTACTGCCTCGTTAATTCCAGTAATTCTGTCGTTACCCTCACCAGTATAAATACTGCCTATGTTGTAAATGCCCGAAGAATAAGCAGAATAATATTTGTCATAAAAAATATAATAATCATAATCTTGCTCTGGATGGACAAAAGGAATTTCTCTTCGGTTGATCGTACCTGTTATTATGTCGTTACCATCAGCAGTATTGAGCGTGCCGGAGTTGAAAATGCTGCTAAATCTATTCTGAAGGGGAGTGTCAATGGTTATCTCCTTTGTGCCAATGACTATATCGTTGCCAGCAAGAGTATTAGCGATGCCAGTATTGGATATCTCTTCCACCCCAGACGCTGGGACAATATCCGTCCTGTCAGTAAATGTTAGATTTGACAGTTCGATCGCCATAGCAAGACCTCCGAATTAAGAGAGAAATGAAAAAAGGTGGGATGTTATCCCTTATATTTGTAACCCAAGCTACAATACTCTATTCTCTATTGTTTTATTTCTTAACAGAATCAAAGCTATTTTTATGAGACACCTAGCTCCGAATGTGCTTTTAGTTCATAATAAAATTTAATAATTGGCAACTTAGGTTAAAACAGCAATTTTGTCAGCAGGTTCTCAAGAAAGCTATCGATCGCCATCAATCTCCTTCAACTTCCACCTGCAACTCATACACCCTCAAACTAGGATGTTCGCCAATCAGCCGCCAAACATATCCCTCAACCGTTGGTGTAGGTCGCACTCCTTGGCGATACAGGAATATCGGCTCGTTTCTCATCAATGCCGTGAATATCTCCCGCTCTCCGTCTTTGCCATCATCCCAAATCAAGTGAGCTTTGCCGAAGTAGCCCGCACCCATCAAGCTAGCAAAGAGCCATTCCATCAAAGCTTGCTGCTCATCTTGGTTAAGCATGGATTCACCGTAGGTGTCGATTATGGGTATTTTGGATTTGGGTCTGAACGAGGCAAAGAGGGCGGTGGCGAGGTTGATGTATTTTTCCATTAGTCGGTGGAGATGCGTCTACCAAATATTATGCAATCACAGGGACTTGGAAAGAATCTGGCATCAACTCAATCTCTACTCATTGGGTTTACAATTTGGCGGTTGCTATACTATCGCCTTGGTATTGTAAATCTTAGCCCGTTAGTAATCTGACGAATGTGTTCCTTGTTCGCCGACAACGTGAGGTGATTGTAGTTTGCCCCATTCAGGCGAATCGGTGTGCGATAGCGGACAATGAGCGTTGCCATTCTTTCCATCGCCGGATCTTGATCGGAGGAAGGCAAAATTAAACAGGCTGGGCGACCCTGGATTTGTAACCTCTGCACCTGGGGACGAGTACCATAGGGATTTAGTCTATGATTCAGTGCATCCTTACAAACATTCTGAATCGTTGACGGCGACGGTGACGACAATCCCATTATCTGGAAAAATCCATTAGCACCACTGAATCGTTCTTGATAGCCCTTGGTAGGTCGCCAATTGCTGGGGTAGCTCAAGCTAACACCATAGGTCGAATTCTTGTATTGCTTTGTACTGGAAGCAGGTTTACGTGAAACTTGATTGTGACCAACTGAGGGGGAAAGCTGGCTGCTACTGCTATCTGGCGTGACTATTCCCGTTAGTGGCACGAAGGTTAGAAGTCCTAGACTACACAAGAGTGAATATCGATAAACAATGTTTTTCATGGATTTTCTCGAAATGCTCTAGAGGGCTTATGCAAACAGCCAGAAATTGTGCTTGGTTCAAGGACTGTTTAGTTATTTAACAATCTCTGTGAATTTGAACAATCTCGAACTGTTACTTATACCTTCCACTCGCATTTACCATATCCGGTTAATATTAGGACGGAAGCCTTAGAATTTCGGTTTGCTAAACACCTGCCAGATTGATATAAAGTGGAGAAGGACAGCAAATGGTATCTTTCGAGATTTAGAGAGCTATTTTAAGACTTATCAACCAAACGATCGAATTAACAGCCAACAAAAAGGTATAAAAAATATAGATTGATGGAGCGCACATGGCTCGACCTAAAGAAGGCATTTTAAGTGTGTTCAAGCTACCGAGCGGGTGAACTAAACCTTCCGGTATAGAACGGGTAGTAAAACTTTCATCTAATGCGCTTTCATCATTCAAGAATTCGGTAACGGCAGCAGCTCTTATCATATAATAAAATTGTACTCTCCAATATGTAGCTTCTAAAAACCAAAAACCCAAAATTATCACGTATCCTAGGGGAACCAAGGCCTCTATTTTGCTGGCAAACATCCAACCAATTAACGCTACCCAAATGGTAATTGCTGCCGTTTTTAACTGCTGCAAAATGGTACTGAAGTTAGCTATTTTTTTCTCTAGTTCCTCTGCTCCTTGTTGCAGCATTACTAGCTGAAATTCAAATCGCTCCATGTTTTATTCGGGGATGGCTATGGTTTCTAACTTTAAAATACCAAATTCCAACAGCTTTACTTACCGAACGGTTGTCCCCAATATTGCCAGCATTCTTTGTTGAAAGGCGACTTCCACTTGTAGATAAGCTCCGATTCTAACTGGAGCCGTTGTTTTCGATTAGCCGGTGCTCCGTACCAAAAGGCTATAGCTACACTTACATCTAACGAATAACGCCGATGCAGTTCGATGTAGTTGCCAATGTACTTAAGACAATCATGGCTCATCCATCTTTGCTTAGGAGTGCGGTTCGTTTCTCCCACGTAGAGAACCAAGCGGTATGCGTTGTCGATAACAAAATATAGGCAAGTACGATCGCCCCAATCCGGTTTTTCGCAGAAGGAAAGATTGTGTAATTCCAGGGTAAAGGGGTCAATGCTATCGGAGTCACAGGGATTTGGTGCGATATCGAATAAGTTTCCTTGTCGCGGTTGGTCAGCGCTTTCAGATTGTTGATGTTCCAAAATCCGCTGTTTCCAGGAATGCAGAGCTTCGGGGCTCATCGTTAATTGAGGAGATTTAGCATAGCTGGGTTTGGGTTGAAATTCAGGGAAAAGTTCTAGTTGTTGTGCCACGAATTCAAATGATTGTTGAACGATTAATCTTATGACAAAAATGATATTAACGCAACTAATGTTACACTAACTTTTCCATCTCCACCGCAGCCAAACGAGCTTGGAGTACGAGTAAGTTCACCGGGTCGATACCGATACTAAAGGTCATTAATTTCAGAGTTTTGGGAATGTATCTACTCAACTGATTCTCCACTTGACTCGAACATACCACTAAATCAAATCCTTGAAGTGCTGCCACATTGTTTTGAACGCATTCTAGGGTAACGGCTTGGGATTCTACATGATGCACGTTATAGTCAATAATTTGCTTCATTGCTTCGCTGCTGCTTTGTTCTTGACACACGAACAGTAGCTTGGCATTGCGGGGGAGGGATGAAATATGGCTCAGTAACTGCATATCGGGTTGCACTTCAATCCCTATTACTTCCTTATTGGGGTCGGCTATCTGAGCCACATCCCACAGGTTTTTGATGGTCGTTACTATTAAATCTGCTGATAATAGTTGTTCTAATACTGATGGTTCTTTGGCTTCCAAGTGCGCCCAAGGAATCGATACCAAAGCTAATCCTGTGGCTGATTCTAAACAGGCACTGATATTGATACTATCAGGATAGAAGTTCACGAATGCTACATTTACTTGATGGCGTTGAGCTAACACGGCTTGAGCGTATGCTGCTGCTGAAAACTCTGCTGCACCTAAGCCGTATTGAGATGCTGAATGAAAAGCTTGGCTGAGCAAATCGTAGAAGGCTTTGCGAGCCACCATTTGTCTGATTAATGGAGTATCAGCAATGACCGTTCTTTTACCTCGGTTGCCTACGAGATATCCCAGAGCAATCAATTCATTGTATACCTGAGCTACAGTATTGTGATTTACTCCTAAATATTTAGCTAAGTGAGTAATCGGCGGTAAGGGTTGATTGGGCTTGAGATTACCACGCGCAATCAATAGCTTAAGTTGTTCGGTGATTTGCTCCCCGATGGTAATGGGCGCAGCAGTATCCACAATTAGCGGTAAAACCGGGTCTGTCATACAAGGTAGCATAATTCTTTCTCATGTCATTAATTCATACTTTACCGATTATGAGGCACTACTAAAAGGCAGAATATTGCTAATAATTCTCTGCCACCTATTACACTAATTTACGTTAAACATCCATAACCTACCGACATACACTCCATTGAGCCATAGGGGTTGGGAATGACGCTCGATGATGCGTCCATCCCTGAGTTGTACTTTTTCATTAATCTCTAGGTGCGTTTGTTCGTAGATTTCTCTCATATCCTTCAAGAACAATTGAGGATTCTCAAATTGCTCGGATACAAACTCTAAGGCGAGTTGGTCGGATAGCGACCGGACAATAAGTTCAGGTAGTTGCCAAATTCTCAATAAGTTGGGAGTGACTCCTACCATTTGGCGATGACGGTTGACAATTAATATACCCGCATTCTCTTGATGTTGTAGTCGGTCTGAAATTGACAGCATCAGAACTTCCCTACTAACAAATCTCTATTTTCTCCACCCCTAATCCTAGTGTATTGAGGGGTTGGGCTTTGGGATTAGCTTAGCGCATTGTATCACACCTTTGATAGGGGCTTACCGAGAAAATACTGATTGACTGGTATTATAATACTGGTGTAGCATAGGTACACATATTTTATTGTCATAATTTGTAAAGAGAGGATTCCAACAATGAAGTGGTTATTGGATTTGGGAGCCAAGTACCGCCAGAATCTGCTGGCTGGGTCTTTTTACGAACAACTAATCGCAGCAGAGCATCCCGATGATGTGCGGGGTTGGGTGAGGCAACTCTACTATCAATCAAGTGATTTTACTGCGGCACTCGCGATGCGCTATACAATGTGCCGGGATTTTCGCTATCAAGGATGCTTCGCACACCATGCTACAGAAGAAGTAGACCACGCTTCGCTGCTGCTCGATTGGATGCACAAACACGAATTCTTGTTACCGGGAGAAAACCCAACTTCCATCACTGCCACCCTAGAAACGCAGTTGGTGAGCGCCTATTGTTTCCGCTCCGTGTTGCGGGAGTCCTACGAGCATCAAGTCATTGCCATGAATCTCATTTCTGAGGGCGTGAGTTTCGATTTCTTTACGGCGGTCATTCCCGTGTTCGCGCGCCTTGGACTAAAAACCAATCGCTATTGGACGATACACCGAGAAATCGACCAAGAGCATTTGGCAATGGGAATTGACCTCATCCCCCAGTGTGATGAAGATTCCGCATTAGGAAAAGAGTACAGCCGCATTGCCTATGAAACTAGCGTGCTGTACGGTCGGATGTTGGATTCTTGGTGTAGTAACGCCGACAAGAGCAATCAGGAGACACCTTCACTTGCTCAATTGGTGGCAGCAAGTAGATAGGAACCGCCCTATGAAACAGCAGGTTAATAATAGTGGCAATACTTACACAGCGTCACCATTTTCAGTATCACAGGGCGTTCCTGCAAGTTGACTTTCCTAAAAATTGATCGCGCTAACCTTGTTCTTCGATTCCCTCAAGCGCCTTGCCACTAACAGCATGGCTTGGTTTTCTTCAGTCTCGTCTTTTAGTTCAGACAAAGCACGTTCAATCCTTAAAAGCGGGTGCTCTTCTCTCTCCCTTTTTTTCCTCTCCAAGTCATTTTGAGAGGTGATGATGCTAACCACCTGGGCGCACTCGCTGCGCGGGCGCAACCGGGCAATCACCTCCATGCACCGCCACAGCAAGTCGCTGCTGAGATCTTGCTTTCCCTGCCGCACTTTGCTCCAAGTCTGCCGCGCAATACCGCTTTGTTGAGCTAATTCTGTGCCGTGAATGTCCGCCTGTTCTTCACAAAGCCACCTCAATAAAGGTGATACGGGTTCAGTCATTGTAAATATTTATTACATATCTGTCGCTTATGGGTGACAGAGGGGATAATTTGTCAATGATTGGCGAATCGATTGACTCAGAGAATAACTCAAAGTTAACACATCGGTCGAGCAGAAAAGAACACGGGTTCAAAAAAAACAAACCCTCGTTGAAAAGAAGAGGGCTCAAAAATTATTAATAAGGAATTCCATCATGACAGATTCTTCTGAAAACAGCAACACCCCCGCTAAAGATGGCAGCTTGTTGAAATTTTGGGAGCAGGAGGTTTTACCCAGGCTCACTGCCGACTTGGTATACGACCATCCATCGCACGCTTTTCAACGCAGCGCCCAGAAGTGGCGGGGAGGTAGTCCGTTTCGTAAAAGCAAGTCGGGAACTTCATTTGCGGTGTGGCCTGATACTCTCCGCTTCTACGATGCGGGATGTGAGTTTGCAGGCGACCCCCTTGCCTACATCCACAGCATTAAGGTGAATCGATGGGAGCATCCCAAGGGCATTGATTGGGTAGAAGCCTTGCGGGAAGCAGCTTCGAGGGTGGGAGTCACGCTACCCGAACGCGAACACACTCCCAGGGAAATCGAAGTAGCAGCAAAGTGGGAAGCGCGCCGGGGAATATTGGCGGCGGTGTACGCTCAATGTCGGGATTGGCTGTGGAGCGAAGCGGGGACAATTGCTCTAAACCACTTGATTGCAGAGAGGGGCATGAGTCGAGAAGCGATCGCTCAGTTGGGATTGGGCTACTACCTGAGCAAGGATGAAGTTGCAGCAAGGCTCAAAGAGCAGAACCACAACTTAGAGATTGCGGAAGAAGTGGGCGTGTTGACCCGCAAATGGGAAGGATATGTCACTTTTCCTTGGCATACGGCATTGGGTCAACCGCTTACTGTGTACGGTCACTGTCCCACAAAACCGTTACCCCTCAAAAAGCATCACCGGGGGTGGAAGGGCGAGAGGGATGCGGCCTATCGAGCTTGGGGAAAACTTTCCGAAGCGAAGAAGATAGAGCAACCTTGGATCGAACCAACCATGCCTAAGAAATATGCTTGCTGGAATCCCAAGGATGAGGAGGGGGCGTGGCTGGCAACGAAGGAATCACCGCTTTACTTCGATAGAGCTTTGGGGGCGGGTCACAAAGAAGTGGTGGTGGTCGAAGGAGTCACGGATGCAGCGGTAGCTCAAGCATTGGGAGATAGCCGAGTTGTAGCTTGTGTAGCTGCTAGTTTATCTGGAGAACAAGTGCAATCACTACGGCGTTCGGGTATCGAGAGAGCAATTATTTGCCTTGACCCCGATAGCGCGGGGGATAAGGGGATTGAAAGCTGCATCAAATCTTTGCTGTTGGCAGGGATTACACCCTATGTAGCTCCCCGATTGCCGGTGGGTGAAGATGGCGACGGCGACCCGGATAAATTCATTACCCGCAACGGCATCGATGCTTGGTTGCAACATACCCACTTGGAAAAAGCTCAGCACGGTTTGAGGTGGAAAGCACAACAAATAGCTAAGTCTCAGGGCAACACCGATGCAGATAAGCAAGCAGTGCTCCTAGAAGCGACTAAGTGGGCAACCAATATTAAGGATGCAGTAGCGCTCAACATATTCTATTGGCCAACCATTGGTGAAACTCTGGGAAATTCCCCACCCTCCTGGTTGTTGGAGTTTGGTAAAGAATTGCGTGTGGGCAATCAAGATTATTCAGAGCAAGTTACCAAGTGTCCCGACCGCAAGCGAGATGGGTTTTACCGCAGTCTGTGTGAAAAGTTGGGTCTGGATTTCAATTACTACACCAGGGGGCGCACTTTCGACGACTTTGCGGTGAGGAAGGTATTCGGAACGCATTACAAAGCCATCAACAGCGCCATGTATCAATACACCGGGGCGGGTTGGTGGCAACGCCAGGACGAGAAGCGATGCGAACACATGATTGCAACGTGCAGCGAAAAGGTGTTCAAACTCCATCAAGTGAGTAAGTGGGAATGGGAAGAAACGTTCCCATTTTCTAGCGAAGGCTGCACCAACTCGGCATTCAAATATGCTCTGAAGCGCCTTTACCTAGAACCTCCCCCCAATCGGCATTTTAGAGCATTCAAGAATGGCACTGTGGATATGAGAACGGGAGAACTCCTGCCCCACGACCCCGCTCACTACCTCACTTCGGCCATTGAATCGGATTACGTGCGCGATCGCCCTTGCCCCGATGTTTTCCTGAACTTCATCACCTCCGCTTTTGGGGAAGACCAACTGGATGCGGTGAGAGCTTACACTTCAATGCTCATCGACCCTACTGCACCCTATGGCAAGTTCGTGCACATCATCGGGCCTTCGGGTTCGGGCAAGGGAACATTGCTCAGACTCTGGGGTGAAATCTTTGGGTTGGAGGATTCCCACTCCGGCGACTTCACGGAACTGGCCAATCCCGAATCGCGGCACCAACACCTAACGGGTAAATCTTTGTACACCATCCCCGACACCGGGGGTTACATCACCGGGATTCGGCCTTTTTATGAATTGGTAGATAATGGCAAACTTTCGGGTCGCAGCCTCTATTCATCCTGCGGCTACCCAAAAGAATGGAACTGCCGATTTGTGGTCGCTTCCGTTAACCACCTCCAAATCGAGAATGCGGGTGATGGGTGGGATAGGCGGTGTTTGCCACTCTTATCCAAAGAGCGAGAAGGATTAGAAGACCCTTACCTGCGCCATAAACTTTCGGCGGTGAAGGCGGATATCGTATCTTGGGCGTTGGCAATGCCCAGAGTTGAACGCGATGCCTTGCTAATCAAACCTTCCACCAACAACCGCATCCGCCTTGCCAAAATCGATGCCGCTACCTACGGCGACCCGATACGCAGCTTCATTGATTTGTGCTTGCGACCAACCGAAAGTGCTTCAGTCATCCAGAACCACGAACTCCACAGTTGGTTTATCGCTTACTGCAAAGCACATGGCTACTCGGACAACCGGGGCATGAGCAAGTTCATAGCTCACCTCAAAACAGTGCTACCCCAACACCACGTACCAAGAGGGCGCAAAGATGGTTCTATGAAGCCGGCTCACTGGACTCAAATGACTCTGTTACCGGGTGTCATGGTCGATGTTTCCGCATCTGACGATGTTTCTAACGGCTACCAAGGTACACCAAACCCACAACACTCCGAACCAGAGTGGCGATGTGCCAAATTCCTCTGCTCTGAAGGTGGCTTGTTAGCTTTTGAAGAATGGAGCGATCGAAGCTCGATGAGGGCGATCGCCTTACATCCCCCTAACGATCGGGGTGAATCGATCTGCCCAGAACGGCAAAACACTACGCAAAATCAATGGTTTGAGGGTAGCGAACGGGGCGAACGGGGCGAACGGGGTACTGCTCCCTTAAAAAATGAAGGGGTAGGGGATGTTCAAACACAACAAGACACCCCCCTTAAAAAAAGAGGTGAGGAGTTGTCGTCTACCCCGTTCACCCCGATCGATTCTACTCAAACCCAGACACCACAAGGAAAGCAAGGGGTAATCGGGGTAGATCGAAGTATCCCGATTGCCACCGACTACCCCGATCGCTTGCTCAGCATTGATGAATGGGTATCCAAGCTTTCAGAACTCGCCAACCGAGATGGCACCACCTATGAAGCGGTGAAGGGATTGGGTGTACCGAATCACCAGCGCCCTGAAATCTTTGCTGCACTGACACCGGGAGTGAAAGACCGACTCAAAGGATTGAGGGAAGAGTTCGAGAGGCGGATTCCTCAAGATATTGAGAAGTGGAGGAATGCCATAAAAACTTGGTTGGCTTTAGATGTAGATGCCCTGAACCATCAATGGCAGCAATTTGATTTATGGAGCCAGTGTTTGTTAGGTATCGGTAACTGGGTGGAAAGAATTAATGAAGCGGGATTGTTTGACTTAGGAGCATCGGTGTACGCCCAAGCACTTGAATTAGCTAGTGAGAAATCGGAGGTTGGGGTGGATTTAGAAGTAACAAACACCGAGGCGGAACTTACCACTCCTGAACCAAAACAGCTCACTTTGTTACCAGATGCTCAACCGCCTTCAGAGCATCAAAACAGATTTGCACCAGAATCGGAGGATTGGTTTTAATCATGAATAAACACTGCCCAAATTGCGCTTCTCTTGATATTTATCGCCATCATCCCCAAAGTTTAGAGATATGTTGCGACAACTGCAACCATCGATGGCAAGCCAAGCAAGTTTTAGCTCCAATCCTTCGGAATAAGTTCTGGCTCAGCACACCTTTGAAAGGCTGGCACTATGTCGAAGTGTGGCGCTCATCAAGCAATTCCCAAAAGTTCGCTTATCGGTTGGCTTATAGCGCTTCCCTTTTTGGTGAGTTAAAGGGTGAATTTGATACACCAGACTTAGCCTTAGAAGGGGGAACCCAGGATGCTAAGGGATTATTAGCACCCGCTAACTCACCAATTTAATCAGCCCTATTGTGACTCCGAAAAAGGAGAAGCGAAGATGATGCAAACGCTTTCACTTTTCAGCGGCATAGGTGGTTTTGAGTTAGCAGCCACCGCCCTAAATTGTTTCACCGTTCAACAGTTAGTAGAAATCGATGAGGATGCTCAATATGTACTCCGACAGCACTATCCCCACATCCCGATTCACAGCGACATCCGAACTTTTAGCGCAACCCCAGGACAATACGATTGCATCTGGGGAGGATTCCCTTGCACCGGGACGAGTAATGCCGGAAAGCGAGGAGGATTGGCTCATCCAGAATCAAGTTTGTGGTGGCAAATGCTCAGAATTATCCTTGAAGCTCGACCCAGCTTTGTGGTTGTTGAAAATCCAGAAGGCTTGCTCGTCCGAGGAGGTAGAGAAGTCGTTGCCTCTCTCCGAATGGCAGGATATTGTGTCACAGACCCGCTCCTCCTATCGGCAAAGGAAGTGGGAGCGGGACACCAGAGAAACCGAGTCTTTATCGTCGCTTACCTTCAGGACTTTGCACAGCAGCAATACGAGCACCAATTCCAGACCGGCGGGGCTGACGAAGTGCGAACAATCGCTCAGGAAGCTGGGCATCATTTCCCCCTCCCATTATTTATCCGCAATGGGAATGGAGTTGATATTCGGATTCCCCCTGGGCTGGACGGATTGCCTTGCTACCAAAGCATCACTCTCTCCCACTTTGGAGTCAAGAGCAAAACTAAAGGTAGAATCAGAGCCAGATACCTTTTTGCCAAGACAATCATGCCTGGACAAGCTTACATTGCCCTCAAACGGGTGCAGCATCTTGCCAAAGCCTTCGGCATCATTGATTGAAAACACCACCGAGTTTGCATTATCGGGGTTGGGTATTAGCTTTTGGAAAACGCTGCAATATCTAACCCATAAAACGGTGACACGTCGCGCTTGGAAAGATAAACACGCTGAGAAATTTATCAACGCTTTCCATCAACACAAATTAGTCAAAGCCTGGGATAAAGATATCCGCTATGGAGGCCAACAAATTGGTTGGTGTCGGTTACTTTGCGCTCCCTACAAAGAACAGCTTGCAGCCATGCCTTATGAAGATTTGCAGGCTGAAGGGGGAATGTGTGCATCAGTCCCAGAGTTTATCCAACGCTACTTTAAAGGCAACAGCAGCCAGGAAGTGTGGGTAGTACGCTTTGATTTTGTGGCAATGGATATACTAGCCTCAACACATACTCCTGAAAAGCTTGGTGTATACTCCGACTCTGAGACTAAAGCGGATAGCAATTCTGACCTCACTTCGCTAGCCGAGAGTATACACCAAGCTCAATTAACTCCTGGGATTACATTTTTAGACTCTGACAGCACTACTAATAGCAACGTACCCCTCAGTCCACGAAAGTATAGTATACACCAAGCCTCATTATCTTCCCTTGGTGTATACTCAATACTTGAACACAAAACTAACAGCAACTTTGGCATTACTCTATCAAAGCAGAGTATACACCAAGCCTTACTCAACCATCAAACATTTCCTGGTTTATCCCAAAATAACGACAATCAAGCTAATACTAACACTCCAATCTCTTTGCCAGATAAGAGTATACACCAAAGCTCAATATCTAGTCTTGGTGTATACGCCATCGATGGCCATCAAAGTGATAGTAATACAACCAACGATTCACTAGCCGAGAGTATACACCAAACACCTGTAGTTCAGGGTGGTAGTGGCTTGGTGTATAGCTTTTGGAAGGGAGAAAGCATGGTTAACCACTACCGCTATAAAGTAAAAGTAAATGGCAAGTGGAAGGTGAGAAGCATCTACATTCCTGTGGGGAAACTACCCAAAGTTAGGAAAGCCATAGCCAATAACTTAGGAGTAGCTGCCATAGTTACTGAGGTACTGGGCCGGCAACTTTGATTGATAGCCCCGCCTTTTTCAAACCATGCGGTAGCTCTTTCTTTGCCGTCTCTTAGTTTTTTGATTTCCCCATCACTCGTTCACATCAACCCGCATCCGCGAACAAAAAGCGATGCGGAACAGATTCCTGCGTTCGATATCGCTCACTCTTTATGGGGTCTTACCCCTTATTTTTACTGGCTGAGCGATCGAGGTTCGGTAAAGGATCTAATCCCTCAATACACCCCACTCTGCAATAAACCACGCTAAATTAAGGCTTTTAGAAATAGAAAGGCAATCAAGGCAGAATGTAGGGTCTTACCCCTTATCATATCCCGATCGCTAAAAATATTACGATAAATCAATGGTTTGAAGGTAGCGATCGGGGCGATCAGGGCGATCGGGATACTGTCACCCAAAAAATGAAGGGGTGGGTAGTTCATCGCAACAAGGCACACCCCTTAATAAAAAAGGAGTTGTGTTGACGATCGCCCCGATCGCCCCGATCGCTTTTGCTCAAACCCATAGCCATCAAGGAAATAGGAGAGCGATCGGGGCATAGAAGCGGTCTGATTACCTTTCGTTCTACGCCGATCGCTGGTAAAGGATGCTTGAATGGGTACGCAGCTTTAAGGATGCAAGGGAGGAGGCAAGGGAGGAGGCAAGGGTTGATGCACAGCGAGGGGAAGGACGTGGGATGCCCGATCGGGATTCAACAATCGCTACTTTAAAAGCAATGCCAGTCTCGAAGCGTGCGGGCTTGCTTTGAATTGGTGACAGCAGGGACTCTTGGTGTATACTTCGATTCGACCAACAAAACTGATAGTAACTCTGCCGTTACTTAGCAACAGACGAGTGTACGCCAAACGCCATCAGATTCCTTGGTGTATACTTGGCTGTTGCCCTTAAAACTGATAGCAACTCTCTCATTACTTTGCCAAGCGAGAGTATACACCAAGCTCCATTATCAGGGTTTGGTGTATACTCTCGTTTTCCCAATCAAACTAACAGTGATGGTTGATTCTTATCAACACGCGAATATAAACCAAACCTTAAGGAATAATCTTGGTGTATACTATTGCAGCGATGGCAATCCAAGTGAAAGCAACCTGCACGAACTGTTCGATAGCCTTGGCTTTTGCCGTTCATCTCCAACGCGCTGTATCGTCCGCAATATTTTAATTTCTATTTGTTTGCAAAGAATGCGTCAGCCATTTTGTTGAAATCTTTTAGCAGTTGGGTTTATCTATTAATTCAACTAACAATTCAGCGGGAATGCGGTGCAGCCATTTCTCTAAACAGTTTCGGTCTAGAGATTCCAACTTGGTTACAGCTTCCCTAACTAACGCGGTTAGATTGTCCGAAACACTTTCGATATTCTCTTGTTTTAATTGAGATTGGCGGAATTCTTCCTCAAAGGCATCGATTTCATCTTCAGTGAGGTAAGAATCCCTGACCCAACCGGGAACCCAATCTTTCAACACGATAATATTATCAGTCATCGCTGCATCCTCAACTCATTCCATCAAGTATAGCTTCTATCCGCAGCAACCTGCGTTCGTTGATGCGGAGCAAATCCCTGCGTTCCATCGCCTCCACAGCATTCAAGTAGCATTCATTTGCAGCGTTACCCAGGTGCATGGTTAGCTTGCCGTTGGGAAGAGAGCGAGAACGGGACTTCAACCTAAAATAGGAATAGCGCTTGCCCTTCTGAATAGACGAATGCTTTTCAATGATGGCATCAGCGGGGGGTATCCAAGCACTCTTCAATTCCTGCTGCTGGGAATGAAGTAGGGAGCGGCATT
The DNA here is from genome assembly GCF_036705125.1 of Microcoleus sp. B7-D4. Taxonomy (NCBI): domain Bacteria; kingdom Bacillati; phylum Cyanobacteriota; class Cyanophyceae; order Oscillatoriales; family Microcoleaceae; genus Microcoleus; species Microcoleus sp. B7-D4. The sequence continues at coordinate 120,189 of NZ_JAUBTT010000006.1, read as the reverse complement.
GTGCTAAGTAAGAGCGATCGCTGCTATGGATTATCAAAGGCAGAGCTTTGGAGTTATGGGAAACAATGTAGGTATTGTGAGTGAGATATCGTGCAGGTACACCCAAAGTATCTTCAATCAAGTGTTTGAGTTCGGTATGTGAATAGCACTTCTCGAACGTACCCCACCGCGTAATCACGCCATCGTTGTAAGGGGTTCCCACGTGGTTTGTCGATCGCCCGGTGATAGCACTAACTACCAGAGTTTGCCGAGCGAGTTGGTAAGCGTGATAGAGCTCTTCACACCGAAGCATGGGAACTTCAATCGTACTCAGAACATAAAGCAGGGTGACAACATCAACCGCTCTTTTGAGAGTACGGGGAAAGTAGTAAGGGTCGTAACCACGGGAGCGAAAACCCATTGCTTGAAGGAAGCGAACATCATCGCCGCGACCGCATCCATAATCCAAGTGCGTGTGATGAGGTAACAGAATTCCCCCATCAACAGCAGCAGCCATCGGTAAGCTCAGTTCCTGGCGTTTGAGAGCAGCTTTGTGTCTCGGTATTATGACATTTTCCAAGTTAGTTAGTGTCATCGCAGCATCCAATTAATAATAATCTAAATATACAAATAATTTCAATAAAATGGCTAGCGCTGGGGTGTAAATAATGGGGAATTACCTATGCTCTACGCTTTGATTAACAACACCGGAATCCACAGATTAGAAGTAGCAGAGAATTGGGAACTTGCCGACCTGCAAAACCGAGTGGGCATTGAAGGTGAGGATGCGTACATAGAATACGTGCGCCATCAATTCAGCGACCCCAACATCGACTTAATCTGCGATGAGGAATTCTCATTCAAGGAATTACCCTTAACCTGCATCACCCGTCGAAGTATTGCACTCTGCGGTCAAGTAATTGCTGCTGCATCTACGCAAGATGGTGAAACCATAGGGTTGACCGAAGCTCAGTTTCAATTAGTCGCCGCTAATCTGACTGTAGTGGTTTTTGTCTAACCAAGGCTGCCTCAAGTTCTCGCTTGGGGCAACTCCACTCTTGGAAAAGTTACCTAAAAACCAATAAAAAATAGGTAACAAAACTCCAACAAAATGGCTATCGCTTTCTTGTGAAAACAATTAGAACCATAGGAAACACATCATGCCCAGAAAGAAGACACAATCCCCCGTATCCCTAGAATCTCCTACCTCCACTGCATTGATTGAATCTACGCCCGACACTTCCTTATTGAATGCCATTTGCGTTCAATTACTAGCAGCATCAGAGCAGGGAATAGAAGCACTAAGCACCCTCAAAGCTCAATTAGTGGCACAGCACGACACTCCCGATACTCCTGAAGCCGACTCCATTGTGCAGCGAGCGTGGCAGCACATGAATCCAGACCAACGCGCTCTAATCTCTAGTCGTTGTGAAGCGCACCGAGAGAAAGAACGAGTACGCGGTAAATCATTGCACCAACTAACAGCACAATTAGAAGACTTGGATGAACTAATCGACAGCATCGAAGGTGAAGAAATCACACCCGAATTAGAAGTAGCGGTGCAACAACTCCTCGAACAACGGGATAGCACCTACGAGCAATGGCTCATCAAAATTGATAACTATTGCGCTGCCATTACCAACCGCCATGCCCTAAGTAAACAACGTAAGGCTGAAGCAGAACGCCTGAGTAAACTCGCAGCTAGCGATAGCAAACGAGTGGAGTGGATGAAGCAGCAACTCAAGATTTGCCTCGAATCTCAGGGTGTCAAGAAACTCAGCCTGCACCGCTTTAGTTTAACTATCAGCAACAATGGCGGAGTCTTACCTCTCAAACTAATTTGTGAAGTAGAGGAACTTCCTCCCCAGTTTCAACGCATTGAAGTATCACCCGATAATGGGGCTATCCGACAAGCCTTAGAAGCAGGAGATATCGAAGCTCAACGAGTTGCACAATTCGGTGAAAGGGAAACTCATTTGAGAGTTCGATAGATTGCCATTAAGCCTGAAATAATCATAAGCCTAAAGTGATTTTTTCAGGCTTAATGTTAAAATAAAAACATCAAATAATTTGAATAAAATGGCTCTCGCTAGTGTAAAAACCATAGTAAGTTAGAGGTGACACAATGCACTGCAACTTAGGATTAGATTGCACTCAGATGGGCTTAGATGAATGCGGAGAGTGCATCAACGAAGAACTGTGCCATGAATACACCCAAGCCTGGAATTTGTACGAAATAGTGTTACTCAAAGGATTCCCAGGCGCGGTGTATCTTTGTTGGCATAGCAGAGATGCGAATACCGAATGGACAAATGAGCAATGGGGATTTAAGCACCTAAACAACTGCGATTGGTTACTGCACTACAGCGCATCATTAAACTCTTTTGACCATTGGCAGCGCGCCTATTACAAGCTTTCTAGTGTCAAGAATACTAAGTACGTCCGCACTGACTTATTTAATGAGTTTGACCTACTCAGAAAGCAGGTAGACATCGAATATGCCAAGAATCATCAAGATGATGATAAAGCGCCATTTTTATTTGAGTAGGGCACTCTAAAATGACCAAAAAAATTCACAATTTACTCAGAAAAGCTTGTTTCGTGAAATGCCGTAACCCTTGCCATCACGAACGGGGATACGCTTTAAAGCATCATAAAAACGAAGCCAGAATCGTAATTTTCTTCAACTCGTTTGCGTTGTTAGATGAAGCAGACCAAGTTTTAAGAACCCAAGGCATGAATGGGATTAAAGCCTTACCCCATAAAGCTGAAGGTTGTTTTCTCTCTATTGAACTAAATCAGGAGTCACAACAATGATAGGAACGCACTTTATCGAATTACCCGTACCCATGCCACCCATGTTACCTGAAATGGTGGGAGTCAGCAACACTCAATACTTTGCTCTTTACTACCAAGGAAGCAAAGCTACATGGAGCAACGGCAGGGGGATGGCTACGTTTAGTTACTACGCCGTGTATGCACCCTTGGTCGAACACATAGCCTTAGCAATTCACTTAGAGTCTTATAACTTAGGCTCTGATGATGAAATGCCAGAACACGCTATTTTATGTGACACAGTGAGCCATAAAATGTATGTCGGTGCGTACAAAGAAATCGATTACTTTCTGTTACAGCAGCATCCCCAGGAGTCACTCACCTTATCAGAGCAAGAGTTTAAAGAAGCCGTAAAAGCGTTGGAAGATATGAGCTTAGAGCAGATGCAGAAGTTGGGAATGTTCGAGATGTTCGGCAATACTAATCCCCAAGCAAGGCAACAAACCGCAGAGTTAGTGAAGTGGCTAGACCAACATATCACCGAAGAATTGATACAGCAATATATTCAATGGGCTAATCGGGGTAATTGGACAGCAATAATGGCATTAGACACCCTGAAGCGTAGAATCTCAGAAGCTAAGAAGCAACAGCAGTAATTAGAGAACAACTAAATAACCTATGCCGAGAAAGTATCAATATTACAGCCTCGGCATGGGTACAAAACACGGATAGTGTAGTCCAATTGGAGTTAGCCCATGAAGCGAGTGACTTGGAGGGATAAAGCAATTTATAGCATTGCCGATGCTCTGTTAGAGTACGAAGCTCAATGCTTGTTAATGGGAAAAACCATAGAAGGCAAAGCAGCAAAAAAGTGGATATCCAGGGAGCGCTTTCCCTTTGGTTTTAGAAAATACACTCCCTACAAAACATGGCTCCAAGAAGTTGCTAAGATTCCCCACTTTATCAGTACGGGGTGGCCAGCAGAAACCTATCCGGGGTGGCGTAGCGGACTCCCAAGGCGCCCTCGTAAATGCCGTGTAAGCGAGGGTCAACTTAGTTTATTTTAAAAAGTAAGGAGCATTAGAGTCAGAAACACAGCGTAGTTGCTTCATCTAATACACGCTTGCGCGATCGCTAATCTTTCCCTGCTACTCCACAACTCTGGTGTTTCCTCGATTTACGGTGTTTGCGATCGCACCGGGGATTGCAGATAGGGCAGAGCAATCGATTGTTGTGGAGCTTCTTGAGTTCCCGTTCCCGATGCCACCCCCCGCGCCAAGTCCTCACCAACACCAACTCCCGCCCCTGTTCTACCGCAGCTTTGGTGATGCGCGCTCCCACTTTGGTTTGGTGTTCGTTGAAGCGTTAGCGAAGCCCTCGAAGAGGATCGCCCACGGGTTTCTTAGTGCTGCCCAAATAATGTGATGCCGTGCCTCTGGAATTAGTTAGATTACCGATGGCCGGTTGCCAGTGGATTAAGTAGCAGCCGGGTTGATTCGGGTTCATGGCTTTGATTAATCTTGTTTGCAACCAAAGCGTTAGCCATTTTATTGAAGTGAAGTAAGTTATCGATAAATCCTAATTTAAATGAACTATAAAATCTCAAATTAATGGCTATCGCTTGGGTGAAAATAGCCAATAATTGCCATGTTAATTCAACCCAATAAACCCATTCAATTACCCAAGCCTTACCGCATTGCATTAACTACTCAAACCATCGAGTTGCGGTGTTGTCTCGAAGTTGCAGCCGACTCCGATGAGTGGATAACTCCTACACCAGCATACTTTATCGGTCAAAAAGTGTGGTTAATTATCCCAGATTTACCCATTGATGATTGGGAAGAAAAGCGCATCTTTGGCATCGAACTCTACGCCCCTAGGTGGCAGCATGGCTCTTTGATGGCCCAACCCGTTTGGTACTACGGAGTCAAAGCTTTGATGGGACAAGGAGAAACCAAGTGGCTAACCGAGGAGAGAATTACCCCGAATCCTCAAGCTTATGATTTGGAATCAAACCATTTCTAACAGCATCAATAACCAACAAAACTCCCAAGTAATTGCTATCGCTTGGGGGTGCAACATTACCAAATAGAGTAAACCCATGAACATCAGAACAATAGCCGTGGTGTATACCCGCAAATTCAACTTGCTTAACTTCAATTCAGTTGACTTATCCTGCTCGTTGTGGGCACAAATAGACCCCGAAGAAGATGAAGATGCCTGCATTGCCATATTGCAAGATAAAGCAAGAGAAGCCGTGCGCTGTGAGTATCACAAAGTGAAAAGCAATCAAGGCCCCGTACCCACAGTTAAAGTAAACGGTGCTTTTGTTGAAGACTTTACCCCAGAAGGTGAAGAATATAGCGCGATTGCGGTGAAGTCAGCACATCTCCAATAGCGCAGAGATTGATGGAGAGAATAGCCCCAAGTAATCAAGTCTATTTGGGGGTTCTCAACATCAACTATCAATAAGTAACGATCGATAAAAGTGAAAAAGAATGGCTTTCGCTAGGGTGAAAAATAGGAGGCTTTATCACATGGCTAAGAAATCAGAGTCTAATATCCAATCCGAATCTACTATCCAATCTGATGCAATGCCAATTCCCGAAATGGTAGAACCGACCATCGAGCGCGATGAGTTTGCCAGTCCTGAATTCGTAGACCCCGAAGCTCGTCTACCACGCATTCAAGCAGTGCGGGGAGAATCGAACTTAGAACACTGCGGCTACTTCATAACTGCCGATCAAATGGCACAAGCAGGGTGGCAGGAGTTTGATGAATCCCAACTAATCGAGTACACCTTCAATTCAGGAGAAACCGAGCAAGGAATCCTTATCCGCAAACCCAGGATGATTGTTTGTCCAAAAACACCGGTGCTTGCCTTTGACCGGGATGAAAGCGAAAAATGCCAACAGACCGTCATCTTGGGCTTGTACGATCGCGCGGCAAAGGAAAACGAACGCATTAGCAACATCCAATTGTTTCAGGTATTTCTAGTCAATGCTCAGAATCAACCCCTGCATTCAATTCCTTTAAGCTACAAAGCCAAGGGTGCGAATCAAGCTAGTTTTAGCAAGCACTGGCAGCAGTTCTGCACCGAGATTACAGCCTGTCACGCCCTCGAAAACGGCATTGCTGCCAAACCCAAGAATGCAGCTTTCAAGAGCTTGTGCGTGTTTGAGTTTGAGGTAGAACGCCAAATCGTAGGAGAGAAGAAGAAATCGCCTTGCTGTTACGTTACCTCGCACACAAAACCCACCCTAGAAACTTGGAAACAGCACTTTTTGGGTTACGACCAACAAACCAAAAAATGGACTTGGGAAGCCCTAGAACCCGAACGCCCTTTGACCATCCCCGCACTCCAATTTTCATCATCTCCACCCTTAGCTTTATCTGAAAGCTAATCCTTACTTTTGGGGAATTGAGTAACTTCTAGTAACTTTGATGTAACTGCAATTCCCCATAACTCAAACACTTGAAAAAGCACATAAAACAGCAACAAAACGGCTACCGCAATGGTGAAAACAACGATAACGAGGTACACTATGGCTCGCACAACTGTGAAACAACCCCAACCCCCTAACTTTGATGCTGCCTTTGGTGATGATTTTACCGTCAAAGATTACTCCGAGAAAGAGTGGGAAAGCGTTTACTATGCCATCCGAGAACTGCAAGGGCGAGCGCTCAGGAAATCTAAATTAGCTCAGGGTGATGTGTTTTCCTGGGATGCTTACAAAGCCAAGTTTTCAGAGGTATTTGGGACTCCCCAGGACAAGCGCTTTACTCTGGAACAATTGGTGAGTTATGCTACCAAAAAGTGGGGTATGGACTTGGAACAACTCAAAGCATACAACCGCCGTTCTTGGGAAAGACGCAATGTTGAAGTCAAGGTATCGGTAATTCCTGCAGTTGTGACAACTCCGAAAAACCTCAAAAATGTTAGCTCTTGGGATGTTAGCAATCGGGTAACAGATACTTGGGCAACATGATATTCCCTACTAATTGAATCGCACTCCCAGGCTAGTCCTGGGAGGTACAATCTTATTAGTTAATGAATTAGCGCACCCAACGCCAAACACAATGCTACACCGCCACAAAGCAGCTATCAACCGCCACAAACTATCGCGACCTTGCCAAAGAGCAATAGAGTGGGGATTCATCACCCCAGAAACTACCATCACCGATTACGGTTGCGGTTATGGGCAAGATGCAGAACGGTTGAGTGCAATGGGGTATCCCGTCATCAGCCGTTACGACCCGTACTATTTCCCCAATTCAACCCCATTGCCCGCTGATGTAGTAATGCTCAACTTCGTATTGTCGGTAATCGAAGACCCAGCAGAACGCGAACAAGTGTTGGTTAGAGCGTGGAACTTAGCTCAGAAATATCTCATTGTGGGATTGTTATCGGGTAAAGCTAAAGAGTCGGCATACCGCTTCAATGACGGCATCATTACCAAGTGGAGTACCTTTGAAAAGCACTACTCCGCCACATCGGGAAAAGCTTACCTGCAAGCAATATTGGGATGCGATTTAGTGCGTCTAGAAAACTGCATTTGGGCTATCCCCAAGGTTTCCTCGAAAGTCCTCACAGCTTACAATACTCCCCCTTCCGAACTTCAGCGCTTGCTTGCCAATTATAAGAAACAGCGCTATCGCTTGGGGTGTCAAACTCTCTTGCCCCAAGGTGCTTACATTGAAGATTATTCACCCAGCAACAGCAATCAAACTTATTACCGGTTGCGCTCTCCCAATCGAGATTTGCCGGGTAAAAAGGGCAAGAGCTTTGTAGTGCATCTGGGAACGGTTGAGTCTCCAGAATTCAAAGAAGCAGCGAAAGCATTGCAGCGCAGGGAACAATTGGATTTCCTTACCTCCCGAATCGATTACATCCAGCAAGTTCTTAAAGAACCGACATCGACCGAGACTAAGGTGACAGTGGCTCCCCAACCAGGTTTCATGGCTCACTTTTCTATGACCCAAATGGATTTGTCACCCCCCGCCAACTAATAGGAAGTACAGACCAACGCCCCGGTCTAACTTGCTTGATGCCATATTTCCCCTTAGTATTCGGGTTATCTTCCAGCATCGCTAACCTCTGAAGCGCTTCCTCAAATTTGTTGCCCCATCCCCCGCTGCTCCTGCCGCCCATCCTTATCTTCCCCCTTGCCCTTCTCCCTCAAATTTACCCGTAGCCCTTTCCCAAAAGCTGGGAGCCCATATCCAATGGCGCTTGGTACACTGTTCCTTGATTTTTTTGCCACCTCCCACTACCAAAAATACAATCTCTTTCGTCTCGGCCCGTTCACACGCCATCTCCCACTGGTCTAGGTTGTACTGGAAGTTATCGCCGCATCCCCTAGTCGAGTATGCCCTCCATCCTTTGGGCACTCCCAACAGTTGCCACTCGGCTTGTTCAGCAGCAAAGTTAACATCCACCCAAATCCGAATCGCTGCTTCTGATTGCCAAACCCGACTCGTCCACCGCTTAGCATAAATCAATCCCATCAGGTAAGCCAGGGGCGTATTCAAGTCGGTGCTGAAATTCAATTCACAGGCAGCCTTGGGATAAAGGGCAGGTAATGCCATCGGATTCGACAGCAATTGCGTAAATTTGTAATCATCCTGGTAAAAGTGGAACGTTCCCGTAGTTCCCCGCTTCTTGGCTTTGCTTCCCCAAGCGTCCAGGGGAAGTTCCAAACCCGTTGCTTGCCATTCGAGCATCAACATGGGTACATCCCAATCATCGGCGGGAAATACCAAACCCCCCGCCCGTAGTAGCTTCCTTTGTAACTTCCCCGCTTCAGTACGATCGCTCCCAATTGTTTCTGGCTTTGGATGTAACATTGTTCCTTCGCTCTTCCTTTGCTAACCCGCTCTACAAGTTGCTGCAAACCGTGGAAACCACTTCTATTGATGTTCTCCTGCTCGCCCACTACTTGCTGCTAACCGTCAAAACTAAACCTCACCGATGTTGTTTTGTATGTGGTAGTTATCGAAAGTTTTGAACACAGAAGAAAAAAGCTCGTTTTCAATCACAGTAAGCGTTTTGGAAAGTGTAGATTGTCCTTTCTTGAACTTCTGATGTTCCCTTTTAGCAGAATAATCAGCCTTATTTTAGGACAATTATAGTCAAGGAATCGGTGAATAGGGGAAACATCCATGCACCGAGTGACGTGTCTGCATCCACGATCGCTCCTGGCGCTATTGGGATCGTGGTTGTCGATCGCGATCGCACTTTTTTGACCACGAAGCGATTGTCCTACACGATCGCCCGCTGCAATTCAAACACTTGGGAAACCTTCACTACCCGCACTATCGATCGCCCTTGAAATTCAAAAGGTTGCTGCGCTTTGGTTTCGTTGCCCCCCCCTGCCCCCTCGGGGGGAGACACTCCTCGGAAGTTCGGGGGAGGATTTCTTGCACGAGTGCGAAATTGCTCCCCCGAACTTCCTCGCAAAAGCAGTTGCTTCGCTTTTATTTGTTTGGGGCCGCTCAGGCCGCTGGGCCGTCACTACATTGGGCAGTATACAGAGGCGGTCGGAAAAATGTGCAAGGCCTCACGTACACTAACTCCGACTAAGCAAATAGGCTTCACTAACAAACTGCAAGGAATTTTCACAGCCTCACTAATCGAATAGGCTTTACTAAGTGTCAGTAAGCTCGAAGACTCGCTAACTGACACTAACTAAACCGTATTCGCTAAGTGAGTCTGTGAAAATTTGCAGTTTGTAAGTGAACCGTATTTGCTAAGTCTCCGTAAGCGTCCGAGAGCAAGTAAGAGTTTGCAATCGTTAGACTCGCTAACAATTGGCTAAGATTTCAGACGCCGACAACGAATTATTCTATCTATTTTGGCGTGTTGTCGGCGTCTGAAATCTTGCCAATTCTAAGCTCTTCTAAGCGAGCAAACTCTAAGCCTTGACATAAGCAAGATTTTGTAAGACTTGGCTCGCGGACAACTTCTAAGCTAATCCGGTAGCTGGCAGTTTTGTAAGCTTCACGCCCCGTATTAAGTAGCAGTAAGGCTCGAAGACTCGCCAACTGCTACTAAACACAGGGCGAGAAGCCAACAAAACGGTCGCAACTACCCGATTAGCTAAGAAGTAGTTGACGCTCACGCAAGCCTAACAAAATCTAACTTTTCCTCGCACCTCTGTCTCCTAAAAGTGTAGTGACTGAGGAAAAGTCAAATGTTTGAACGCACTTGCGGAAAGGATGGTGTATTCGGATTCAATGCCCTACATCGAGTCTATATCGGACGGGGAAACAAAGCTTATCAATTAAAGCCAAGCCCTCTAGCAAATCCATTTGTAATTGGCAAACACGGTTCTCGCGAGCAGGTAGTTGAATCCTACCGTCAATGGCTTTGGCAACAAGTAAAAGAAGGTATGGCGGGGAAACCCAATGCAGCGTGGAATGAGTTGAAGTATTTGCAATCCAGTGCCAAAAAACTCACCACGAAATGGGATTTTGATTCTCTGGAATTGACCTGTTGGTGTCAAGATTCTGAGTTGTGTCACGGAGATGTGATTATCAAGTGTTTGGAATGGATGAATAAGAATGACCTCTAAGGGGTTTTGGGCGGGGTCGAAAGACCTCGCTTTTTTTATCAACTAATCAAAGGAGAAAAAGACAATGCTCAAAGTAATCATCGCGGGTTCAAGAGATTTCAACGATTACCAATTACTCGAAAGCCTGGTAGATATGTACCTCCAACGCTATTCTCCCGACCAGGTAGAAATAGTATCTGGAGGAGCGCGGGGTGCCGATCGCCTTGGTGAACGCTACGCCCAATCACGGGGAATGGCGCTTAAGGTAATGCCCGCCGATTGGAATCGATACGGTAAATCAGCGGGTTATCGACGCAATGAGGAAATGGCGCAATATGCCACTCACTGCATCGTTTTCTGGGATGGCTCGTCACGGGGAACCCAACACATGATTAATCTAGCCAATCAATACCAATTGGCTCTGAGAATTGTGCGCTATCGTCCCTAGAGACTTGCCCTGAGCAAGGCATTAAAAGGCTCATTGACAAGAAGAGAAAAGAAAAAAGGAAAGTAAATAAAACTGCTTTCGCATTCGGTGTAAACACAATTCAATCTAGGAGAAAGACCATGAGCTTCATCAACAAGTCTCAACTCGGAATCTATGCACCCAAGGCTTCAGAAAAAGCAGCAATCGGTGCCGAAGCCCAAACCATTATCAAGGATGCTCTCTCCACCTACAAGAAACTCTACTACGGATTGAGACAAGTCGCTTGGCAACATCGAGATAAACGAGCCAGCTTCATGGATGCTAAATCCAACGGAGAATTAGAGCAATTTATCATCGCACCGGGTTGCCGCCAAGATGATGGTTCCTATTCCAAAGATGAATGGGATTACCAACAACTTAATAAATATCTCTGGGAACGTTTCTGTGCCCATTTCGAGGATACCTTTGGCTTAGAACGCATCCAAGAATTGACCAAACTCAAGGATTTGTTAGCCGTCACCGAAGAATTGCTCTCAGCGGCTCTGGATGAATGGGGAAACCGCATTCTCGAACGCATTGAAGATGAATCCTTAGAATCTCTGGATTCAGTACCCCGCTACACGACCGACCTTCCCAACGGCATCCGCATCGAAGCAGATTTCCGCAATCCCAACAAGCGGACGATCGCTCTTTCTGCACCCCAGTTCTCGAATATCCCGGATGTATTGGTCGAACAAATGCGGGGCGATACTTGCTGGCAGGGAAGGATTTACTTCGACACCACGGGAGTAACAGCGCTCACCTCCAAGTCGGCAAAACTCCTGGGTGAAATGCTCGAACTCGCCGCAAAACTGAACAACGGCATCAAGGAATTTATCGCAGCACCAGATTTCTTCCTAGGTTTGGAATCGGCCCAAGCCCGCAAGCGTAATCTCCAGCGGGTGAAGGCGAGGCTCCTGGAAATCAACGAGAACAAGCTCACCCAACGCCAAGTGGAAGCACCCGAAAAGCAGGCAACCCGCCGCATCAACGAAGCAATAGACGCAGCCGAGAATGCTGAACCAGAGCAATTTGAGGAAGCTCGGAATCAAGCCAATCGCATCAAAGCCGAGAATCCAAAGCCTCAACAACCTCAACCAAGGCCGTTGAAACGACGTGCTGCCACCCTGGATGAAGTTAGCGAATGGATGGAGCGCAACGTCCATTTATTAGGAATGGAACCCGACATCGATGCAGAACTCGGAATCAAAAGCGTAAAACAATCCAAACGCCGAGTTAGTGAAGCTGACCGAGAGTAAGCGTGCTCTCGAATAAGCAAGCGGTCGTACTTACCCCAAAGTGCGATCGCTTTTTCAGTTCTCAACGATTGTAGCTACCAAAAAAACAGGAAATTCTCAGAAAACAGCTACCGCAGCGGATGTAAATAACGAGGCAAGTGTCATGCGCTATTCCACCGATTCTGGATTCACACTAACCGAAAAACTCATCGTCATCGTGGTACTCAACATCTTGTGCGCCATCGCAGTACCGGGATGGATTGGGTTTATGAATTCTCAACAAGTTAGCGTAGCAAACGATCGAATTTATTGGTGCTTCCAAAAGGCGAAATCGGAAGCTCGACGAGACAAACTAACAATGGAGTGTCTGATTCGACAAACTCCCCAGGGTATCGAATACTCGGTCAACCGCACTGATGAAAAACCCCAGTGGCAAAGTGCGGGCATCGACCCCAAAATCACCATCAAAACTGCCACTTTCTATTATGACAAGAAAGATGGAGCCTATCGGATGCAGTACAACTGGCTCGGTGTGAGTAACGGGCGCTTGGGTCGCATTCACCTAGTCAAAGAAAATGCAGAACGCTGCACCGTGGTGAGTACCCTTTTAGGCTCCATGAGAACTGGACGCAGGGGCAACTCATCCAATCCCTGCATCTAATCCAAACCCCAGCGTACCGAGAGTTTGGGCGCTGGGTGTTTGGGTGCCCCCGCAGACCTAGATATCCCAGCAATCCTGAATTAGATTGGTGCATTGTTACATAAATTATGGGATTGCTGGGAATAAATAAATAAAATTAGTAACACTATCTTATCACTATTAAAAAGTTAACAAAACGGCTATCGCTAGGGGTATAAAACTACAAATAGGAACCCTAATTTTTATGCTCCTAATTAGCTTAGTGCAATTCATTGCCCAGTTCTTACAACAAGAATTAGCACAATACATTGAACCAGAACAATCCATCGAACCTTATTTAGCTTACCTCGAACTCCAACACGAAATAGAATCGGATTACTATCACGCCTGTGGGCGCTGGTAGCTCATCCACTTGGGGCAGCGGTTGCATTCTATCCCCTTCTCCCGTTGCCCGATATTCTTCGCTATTTCGATGCTTGGGTACACCGAATTATTCGTTATGTTTCGATGCTAGGGTACACTCTCACTATGCGCTGTGTTTCGGTGCGCTCGCATATGAAGATATCCCTTGAGTTATGGTACACTAAGCCCTGGGTTGTGTTTTGATGCTGGGGTACACTCCCGCTATTGGCTGTGTTTCGGTGCTCCCGCCTATCAAGATATTCATTTTGTTTCGGTGTACTTGCATAGCTGGATATTCGTTGTGTTTCGGTGCACTCGCCCATGAAGATATTCGCTATGTTTCGGTGTACTCGCCCATCAAGATTTACTCTCTCTAACGTTACTTTGATGCTGCACCAAATTAATCTTTAATCCAGGTTATTACAGTTTGTTACAAAATCATTACTTCCGACAACTTGGATTTGTTTAGCATTTCCAACAGGCGAGTATCATAAGGCACATGGTACTAGAAATAAAGTTGAAAATCATCCCCGATATCGAAACGGGCATCATCGCTCATCAAGTGTGTTGCACCGGTGTGCTTCATACGGGTTTGGGGAAGGCAATTGCCGAGAAATGGTCGTTGGTGGAATCGGAGTATCAACGCTTCTGCGGCCCCGATGCAGGTGGAGAGCGCTTTGTTCCCGGTAAAATTCAAATGATTCGGGTTAGCTCCACTCCAGAGCTTTGGGTGTGCAATATGGCAGGTCAAAACTTACATGGGAGCAAGAAACGCTATACCGATTACGAAGCCCTGGCGCTTTGTTTGTCCAAGCTCCACGGTAAATCCTTGGAGTTAGAACTAACTCCTTTCCTACCTTACAAACTCGGATGGTCTGGGGGGCGCGGTGAGTGGAGTGTTGTCCGTTCCCTGATCGAACAACACTGCCCCAATGCCATCATCTGCACGGATTGATTAACTCACCTGCGTTAGGGTCAACTTGGAGGTAAACAAAGATTCAATTGAAGATTCGGTGCTGAACTGGAGAAAGTAGACTCCCGGCTCCAAAGTGGTTGTCAAGTTGCTCGAATACCCATCACTCGAATCCACAACCACGCTGCGACTAGAGTTCACAATGGCGGCGATGGCATTGTCCGTTACCAGATTCACTTGCACTGGAACATTCACTTTAAATCTCGCCCAGTCGGTGATGTCGTCTCCCCCGATGCTTTCAGAAATGGTGGAAACTCCGCTGCGGTTCTTGCTCGCCATACCCTCGTTCCAATCTGCACCAGTCAGGATATCCACGCTTTCCCCAGTTTTGCGATTCTTCCGCCTTTTTGCTAAGGTTCCCATGTTCCACGCTCGACTCCGATTGTTGCCCATGTCTGTTTGCATTGTTTCTCATTCCTCTTTGATTGGTTAGACACCGCTAAGTAACAAAATACACTTATTTTGTAGATTTACTGACAGTGGAATGACTGAGCTAAACTCAGGGTGGATTCCAGTTCCCTATTCCGGTTGATAGGTGGATTTTGTGCGGTGTATAGTTCATATTATGTAAATCTGATATTAAAAAACTACCAAAATTCCAATGACAACAGAACTTTCCACCAAGCTACGACCCGATGCAATCTGCGAGAAGCTCAGTATCGGATCATCTACGTATTACAACAGATTAAAGCACCTGGGAATTGAGGCAAGCAAGGATGAGGATGGCCCCTATCTCAATGCCGAGCAAATGAAACTGATGGAGGATTTGAGCGAGCACATCAAAGCAACGGGCAAGATGCAGGGATTCGGTGGCGGCGGTCAGCTAGCGCTATCGGAAAGATCGGGTTTGGCATCGGCGTTAGAGATTCCAGAGGTGGAGGCAGAAACGTTCGATCAGATGGATGATGAAATGCTGAGTCAATTCATCGAGGAAGCAGGTGAACTAAAAACGCAGCAGATAGCGATGCCGCATTTAATTAAGTGGCATCTGGCTAACAACATGAGCGAGGAGGATTTATCGGACGAGCAAAGAGCAAAACTCCAAGCCATTAGGGATGCAGCCAACCCAAAGCAGAGTGCCGCATCAATAGCCCAGCAACTGTTGCAGCGGCACCGCAACAAGAACCAACAGAAAAATCCAGAAACGAAGTAACCAAAGTCTGCTCCACCATCCGCAGCGGTCACTGCTGCATCGTCACCGGTGAGTTGGGAACCGGTTTGGAAGAAGTGGCGGCGGGCGTTGCTTCAGAATTGGCGGGGGAGTTCTCCATAGCAATGGCTACCTACAAAGGAAGTGGCAAGAAGTTTTTGCAACAGTTAGCAGAACAGTTGGACATTCCTACCGAAGTGGAGGATGACAAAGGCAAAGTTAAACAACTCACCTTAGACCAACTCAAAGAAGAAATCGCGCTGAACCTTCCCACTGATGCCTTATTGTTGTTGCCCGAAGCCAAGCGCCTCACCACGGGGATTAGATTCTGGCTGGAAGATTTAATCGAAGCTGGTTGTAGGGTTTGTTGCTTTGCGGTGGCGAATCCAGGTCGCGATATCTTCATCGAAATGATCGAAGTGAAATTAGAGTTGCCGAGCGATCGGGCAATCCGCGAAGCCATGCAGGATGAAGCAGCAAAGTTGAATTTCGACCTAACACCGGCTCGGCTTTCCCAACTGCAACCGCTAGCTGGGAGGAATCCGATGTTGGCGCGCAAAGTAGTGAGGCAAGAGAAATTGGGTATCAACCAAACAATGGAGCACCGCCAATATTTAGTGATGATGCCCATTTTGATTGCTGCTTTATTCTCTTTTGCCGTCATCCGCTATGTAGGAATGGGAACGGGCAACAAGAATTGGCAAATCTTTGGTGGCATTGCCCTGACTGTGGCGATGGCTGCCAAACAATTAGGGCGGGTTGAAGGAGCAAAGAAGAAGTTAGGACAATAAAGGCTGTAACATCTTTCACTGTTGGGGGGTAACTGATAATGATGGCCTTAACTCACAGCATCATCGCAGCAGCGGGAACGAGCTTTTTTCTGACCACTGCCAATCCCCTGCATTTAGCATTAGCCATTGCTGGTAGTCAATTGCCCGATATCGATACATCTACAAGTACCATTGGGCAAATCCTATTTCCCATTAGCAATTGGATTGAGGATCGCTTTCCCCACCGCTCGGTTACTCACTGCTTTCTGGCAACTTGCGCGATCGCGCTTTTGTCCGCACCTTTGTATTTTTATTTCGATTGGAGAACGTGGATTTGTCTGCCCCTGGGACACCTATTGAGTTGCTTTTCGGACTGTTTCACCAAACAGGGAGTGCAGTTCTTTTGGCCGCATCCCGCTTGGTGCATATCGGTTCCAAATCCCAACCGCAGGCTTGAAACCGGCAAACCGGGGGAATACTGGGTGCTGGCAGTTGCGGTGCTTGCTTTGGTTGCAGCGATTAAGCTAAGCAAGACAGGTGGCCCGACAGCATTTGTAGGAACATCACTTGGATTGCGCTCCAATGCAACGGAGATTTATCAAACTAATGCAGATTCTTACCACGTTTACGCTCAAATAAACGGCACTTTTGCCAGCGATTCTAGTTCAGCAGACGGTAATTATTTTATAGCAGCGGGAGAGGGTAACGAGTTTGTGGTGGTAAATAAACTGGGAATCTTCAAAACCGGAACGAATATCATCGCCAGCCGATTAACCGCCGAAGTCGGTAAACCCGCAACAGCATCGGTTCAAACGCTAGAATTTGATGAATCAGAATTTGCTATTACCCCCATTCCCGATACTCTTATATTGCTTACGGGTACACTAACCGTGGATGACCCGCAATCTATTAAAATAGCAACCAATCCGAAACAATTAGAGATGGCGAAACTAATCGGTGATAAAATAACTTTTAACTACTGTCCCCTAGAAACAGCGATCAAATTACTGAGCGGACAATACATCACAGGTTCCCTAGAAGCCAAGATATTTAGCCCTAAACCCGATGTTTGAGATAACCCTATGAAAGAATATATAGCAACTGCATTGGGAGCGGGAGTTGTGGGATTCTTGCCTTTCCTCAACCTTAACCCGCAGCCTAATACACCCATACCCTCCCTCGCACCCTCACCCGTACCTCGTTTACAAAAGCCACCCGTTATTCAGCTACAGCAATCAACCAAACCAACTAAAAGACACCGCATTCAAGTGCAAGTGATTTCCCTCAACGATTTAAAGATTGCTGAAGGAGTTGAGGTAGTAGCCGGACAAATCATCAGTGATCGCACTGAAGAACGCCAATCCTTGGAAGCAGAACGCAAGCAAATCGAGAACAGCATCCAACAATTATCGATTCCTACGAGCAAACTAGCCGAACTTCCCGAACCCAACTTTGCCATAGAAGAAGCAGCCATCCAACAAATTAAGGATGAACTACAACTAATGGAAGCCCACTCGGTAACACCTGCACCAGAAACATCGTTCAGATTTAAGGATGAAACGCTCAGGAAGTTATTGGAAGCCAAACAGCTAGAAGAAAGGGCAGAAGCCATCACCGCTGAAGCGAACAACCGCACCAAACTTGCTGAATCTAAAGCAAGATTAGTGGGACAACTAAACAGCGCCATTGCTGCACTAAACAAAGCTAAGAGCAATTACCAACACCAACAATACGAGCATTCACTAAACCTGGTGAGGCAACAATCAGAAATGCAGAGGCAACAGTATCAAATAGCTTCCTTGGTAGGGCAAAAACAAGAGATTGAAGCTAAACTACGCGACATTACTCAGATTAAATCTCCTGTAGCTGGCAAAGTACGCCGCATCAAAAACTTGGGTCAAAAGGACAGGCAGATTAATTTAGAGGTAGTAATTGATGTTCAATAAAGTATTGATTAAATTAGCAATAAATAAATGCAGAAATTCCTCAACGCCCTACCCTTGTTAGCCATCGCAGCTTTGGTTTGGTTCCACTTCCACCAACCCAACAGCGATAAACCAAAACTAGCCAAGCCTCCCAGCCAAACAGAATCGCGTCGATGTCAGGTAGTTGATGGTTCAATCTACGACGGTGATACTTTTCGAGTGCGGTGCGACAATCAGGAACAAAAGATTCGATTGTGCGGCATCGATGCGCCAGAAGCCAAGCAACCCCTGGGTATTGAGTCTCGGAATTACCTGCGTTCCCTAGTTGCTCAAGCCAAAGGTCAGGTCATAGTTATTGAGATGGATCGGGACAAGTACGGCCGCAGTGTCGCCGAAGTGTTGCTAGAGTCACCATCAGGCGAACAATCGGTGCAAGAGGAAATGCTCAAAGCGGGTATGGCTTATCACTACAAACAGTACAGCAGCAATTGTCACAACCGTGAGGCGTTCGATATTGCAGAGGAGATGGGGCGATCGCAACAGCGGGGAGTGTGGCAGTTTCTCAATGGTGGTGAAAGACCGTGGGATTATCGCAAGCAAGATAAGAGTTGATTTACGCCAATGTTGGGTATACACCAATGCAGGGAATGCGGCAACTTCCCAAGGGTGATAAACGACTGTGAAATTATCCTCAGCCAAAACGTTAATTGGGGTTGTGGAATTGTTGTTTTGCCCAATCCAACAGCTCGTCATCATTGCTAACAAGTTAAGCTAAGAAAGCATTTGTCAATCAGCAATTATGCTCAACATTTACTCGGATTTTGGGCATAAAACTGAGATTTGGGCGATCGAGGAATCATGCCTCCCATGATATTTATACCTACTCCCTCTCAAATCGTAAATTTTCCACTCCTAAAAAAGCAGTTTTTTTTGAGTAATATTACTGATTGACAAATGCAATTAAGTCTTAACTTGTTACCAATGCACTGCGGTCATTAAATAAGACTACAAAAGAGCAATAATTTTGTAGTAAAAACTTGAATTGTTCCCAGTTCGTAGTAAGGACTAAAGTCCTTAATTTTGACCAAATTAAGGACTTTAGTCCTTACTACAAACCTGTTTTTCAAATATAGTAAAAAATGTCTTATCTGCGCCGGAGTATCGTAATTTATCGATGTCAAAATTTGGAGTTAGAAACTCCAGAATCAGAGTGGCAAATTCCCCGAGTGTGGCTGAGTTCGGGGACTCAGCTAGCTGTTGACAGCGTACCCGATCGCATTCCGTATTGCGAAGGGGCTTTTATGCCACAAGAACCTTGGAGGGAACCAACACCAGCAGAGTCTGCACTGCTTTGGGTTCATGAACCGCCGCCGCCATATTCGGGTATAGGAATTGTGCGTTTACCGCCGGATGTTTTAACCTTGTTTGCTGCTGCCGGTATAGCTTCGCTAACAACTCGGCTACAGGTCGCTGAGTTTAAATCGCAGGAAAAATGCCAGCAAGCACTCGATAAATTAATTGAATATTTTAAGCCTTTTTGTATGTCGGACGCGTCGCCAATTATTAACGGTATGGGAGGCAGGCAGCCGGGATTGAGTACGGCAACAATTGATAATAAACGGGGTTGCCGCAACGGTTTGCATACTGATAATTGGGACTGGTTGCCGCTGGCGAAAAAGCAGGACGCTACTAATCGGATTTGCTTGAATTTAGGGCGGGACAGCCGTTATTTTTTGTTTGTGAATTTGACTGAGATGGACATTTTTGAGATGTTGGGCTGTCGCGAGTCAGATGTTAGCAAACCTTGGAGGAGGCAGTTAACTCATGAGTTTATGAGACGCTATCCTAATTATCCGGTGGTGAAGCTAAGAATTGCACCGGGTGAGGCTTATATTGCACCGACAGAAAATATGATTCACGATGCTTCTACTGCCGAAATGAAGCACTTGGATGTTAAGGTGATGATGCGCGGTTATTACAGGATTCCAGCATGAGTTTTGCCCTTAGCGAAGCCTTCGGAGAGGATCGCACTTTTACAGATACTTTTAGAGATAGTTTGAAGGATGAGGGAAAATTGCAAGAGTCGATCGCCCTTTACGAACAGTCGATCACCCAAAATCCCAATTCGCCCTCCGCTTACCACAATTTAGGCAAAGCGCTGCAACAAAACGGACAAATTGCAGAAGCTGTCGCCTGTCACCAAAAAGCCATTCTCCTACAACCAAACTTTACTGCTGCTTACTTCCCCTTGCTGTACGCGCCGCTGCCTCAATATTCTCCTCTGATTGACAGCCTGGTTGCTCTTTACCGCGAAGTTATCGAGATTTTGCCAAATTTTCCATTAGCCTACATTAACTTGGCTGTAGCGCTGAGCAAGCAGGGAAAAATTCAAGAGTCGATCGCGCTTTTTCAAACCGCAGTCCGCTTGCAAACAGTCGCATCTCGCCCGGAATTGGCACAAGTAGAATGGAATTATGAAAAATTGCGATCGGCCGATTTCATTATCATCGGTTCTCCCCGTTGCGGCACAACTTCTCTCTACAAATATATCACTTCCCACCCTCAGATTTTACCGGCAGCCAATAAAGAAATCTGTTTTTTTTCAGAACATTTTAACAAGGGATTAGCTTGGTACCAGGCGCATTTTCCGCCGCCAATAGATTCGCATCATTTTTTAGTAGGAGAAGCAACTCCGACTTATCTGACTCACCCGCTGGCTGCAGAAAGATTGCACGGTTGTTTACCAAAAGTTAAGCTGATTGTGATTTTGAGAAATCCAGTTGATCGGGCTTTTTCGCACTATCAAATGCTGGTGAGGCGCGGTACTGAACGCAGGAGTTTTGAAAAGGCGATCGATTCCGAGTTGCAATTGCTTGCTGGTGCAACCGAAACCAGTTTAGAAGATAGGGCTCAGTGGAAAGATTGTCATTATATTTATAAGAGTCTTTATGCTTGCAGTCTCAAACAGTGGATGAAACTTTTTCATCGGGAACAGTTTTTGATTTTGCAGAGTGAAGAATTTTATGCCAATCCGGCTGCGACACTCAAACAAGTTTTTGAGTTTTTAGATTTGCCAGATTTTCCACTCGGGAATTATCAAAAGTACAACGGTGGTGATTATCAGCCTGCGGATGATGTTGTCAGCCAGCGATTGCGCGAGTATTTTCAGCCGCACAATATGAAATTAGCGGAAAATCTGAAGAGAGAATTTGCATGGTAATTACAAAAAACTTATAGGGGCGGGTTTAGCACGAAATACCAAATACTGAACAGCTAATCTAAATACCAAATCCGCCCCTACAGACACTATCCGCGTTAATCCGCGTTCCTCTGCGCTTAAAGACCTGCAAATCTACTTACTCGCATAACCCGTACTTACCAAAAACTCCCGCAACTTCCCAAAGTATTGAGTGCGATCGCGTCCTTGATAAACTTTCTCCAACAACTGCCAACCTTCCGCCTCCTGGCCCATGACATACTTGTTCGCCATGAAAGCCGCCAACACCCCCTTCACCTCCCCATCTTCACTCAGACGCTTGTTAGATTCCAGCCAAAGCTCAGCAGAATTCGTGTATACTTCCACCGGATACTGTTTGCTAACATCTTGCATTTTACCTTGGCGGTACTGCCAAACTTGCAGCGGGAAGCGAGAATCAGCATAATTGGTAAAAGCCTCGGAAAATCTGCCGTCCTGACTCTTAAACTCTGGGATATCATTTTTGCCAAAATCGACAATTTCGTAACTCACATTGCCCCAGAAATGCTTGATATGAGTGTATTTGTTAGCTGCCGAGTCGTAGCGGTAAATAAACGAATAATTGCAGCAGCGGACGCCGCTTTTGGTTGACACTAAATCTGCCAGGACTTCCGGTTCCTTGTCGCCGTCCAAATCACGGATTCGCAGCGATAAAAAACGTCCTTCTGATATTTCTTCGCTGGCTCTTTGGTCGGGGTTATCTACTAGAGAACGAGTCGGAATCAGCACTGGTTCTTCTAATAATTTTTTACCGTCGCGGATGATTTTGATGCGGAGATTTTTAGCATTTTCTGCTTCTTTTACGAAAGAAACTTCTGCGCGAAGTTTCCCCGATTCCGAGGTTTCTGTTGTTCTCGGCGGGCCGATATTCGCCGGAACTTGGGCGATATATTCCGCAGGAACTAAGGCCGTTTGACCGGGTTTGGCGATCGCCTGACAGAAAAAAGTGGCGACTTCGGCGCGAGTAGCATTCCGAGTAGGTTCTAGCTGTTTTACAGCCGGATAATTGACCACAAGTTGTTTTTCTGTGGCGGCGGCGATCGCACTTCTGGCCAGTTCGGGAATTTGCGGCGCATCCTCAAAAGTCGCATCCAAAATCTCAGCCGCCGGCCCCGTCGTAGGTGTATATTTCAAGCCGCTGCTTAAAGCTACCAAAGCCTGCCAGCGGGTAATATTCAAAGTGGGGTTAAAAATACTGCCACTGTATCCAGACATAAAACCCGTCTGATAAGCTTCTCGAATTGCTTTAAAACCCCAGTAATTTGTAGGAATATCTGCAAAGTCGATCGGAGCGCGGACGGTTTTGGCATCGGGAAAAGCCATGCGAACCATCGCCGCAAACTCAGCGCGGCTGACTGGGCGATTCGGGCGAAAAGTGCCGTCTTCGTAGTAGCCGCTGATAATTTTTTTCTGTGCTAACTCCTCAATGCAACCTTGCGCCCAATGGTCTTTAACATCCTGAAATTTAGCTTGAGCAAATGCCGGCGGTACATTCATGCCCGGAAACACTAAATTCCCGATGATTATCCCTAAAGCTACGACGAAAGCAATTACAGCTTGACTTTTGTGCGATCGAACCATAGAACAGACTCCTCTACTTGCAAATTGGCGATCGAAAGTTTCGGAAAATTTACATAATATCAAGTATATTAGCCCGATTTAATACCATTTATTAAAAATTTAGCTGCGACCAGGGACACGGAATTGCCGTGTCCCTACTTTTTCCAGTTGGTATAATAAAGGTTACTTCGACTCTAAAGTCATCTCCATCACCATTTTTGTTGTGAGTGTTAATTCTTGAGAACTGCCCGCATTTTTACCACTCATTTCGCTATTTGAACTAACAGACACAGTAGACCGAAACGGCATTAATCTATCCAAGCGCATTGTGGTTGATCCCCCACCCTGAGAACTAAAAGATTTTAGGGTTAAGGTAGTTCCAGCAGGCAATTGGGGAGAGGTAATATTTTGAGGGTTTGCTTGCTGCTCTATACTTACATTCAGAGAGGCAACTCCATCTTGCCAGCTCGCCAATTCATAGGTATAAATGTTATTCAAATTCATGCCACTCAAATCAGAAGAAGAAGAAACGCGCCATTTGGCTCCTTTTCCGACTGCTTCTGCGGGCAGCGGCGAGGCAAGTTGCTCTAGAGATTTAGACATTTGTCGAACCATTTGTTTGAGGTTGTTGTCAGCTTTTTCGGGCAAAATAATGTCACCTCCTTTATGAAAACCGCGATTGTCCATGATGAAAGAGCCTTTCACTCCCACCATGCTTTTGAGTGCGGAACGCATGGCATCTCGGACTGCTGGCGGCATATTTCCAGTATCGCCGACGATATCTGAGTTAGTATAAGCAAACTCGTAGTGAATATCGCCGTTGGGATCAATCTTAGTGACTTTTGTCTCGAAAGTCATCACCGATACTGGAATTTTAGCCCCAGGCGAAGACCGACCGGATGCGGATATTTCCATATCCATTTTTACGGTCATAACAGTTGTTTGTTTGACATCGATAGCTGGTTTTAAACGCAGTTCCTGTCGTGGTTCCACTCCCGGATTTAGCAGTTCCACTTGCGGGGTTTTCGAGTTGGGGGCAGGCGCGGATACGCCAGGGGCTGGCTGCTGCACTACAAGTGGAGTTTCCGCACTCAGGGAAGCAGGAGAAAGCTCGATCGCCCATCCGGCACTTACCAAACAAAGAGATGCAATAAACTGTCTTTTTTTCATTAACTTAATTTCCTGGTATTTGAATGTTAGCCTGTTCCCACAGTCGATCGACTGTCACGAATTTGTAACCTTTGTACAAAAGCAAGGGAATTATTTTATCAGCAGAAGCTGCAACATCTTCACCGCCGCAATAGCCGTCGTGCAGTACAATAATTGAGCCGTTTTCTGTTTGCTGCACGATGCGACTAATAACTTTCCTCACCCCCGGTCGCACCCAATCTTCCGGGACAACACTCCACATTACAGGGCGATATTCCCACTGTTGCAATAACTCTAATGTTCGCGGCGTAAAAATGCCGTTGGGTGGCCGCACGTCCAGGATTAATTGTGGGTCTAAATCGCAAGCTTTGGCAATTGCTTTTTGCGTGTCTTCTAAACTTTGTTTGAGTTCGTGGGTTTTGAGTTTGGGAAACGATATATGCTGATAGCCGTGGAGGCCGATCCAGTGTCCGCGATCGTACACTTCTTTAGCCGTTTCTGGATGCCTGTCCACGCAAAATCCCAGCCAGAAAAAACTAGCTTTGATGTCGTATTTATCTAAAATTTTTAACAATTGAGGTGTGTGCTGACGGTGCGGCCCGTCGTCAAATGTGAGGGCAATTTCTCGGCTGTTGATATCTCCCGTCCACAGACATCTGGGAAAAGCCGATTTGAGAATGGGATGAACGACAGGAAACAGGGGTGCTAATGGCATTGATTAATGTTGTTTAGTGCGATCGGGTAGAAATGAAGCTGCGTTACAATAGAATAAAGTTAACTCAATCTAGGTAAATATGACAACTGCCGTTGATATAGGAACGCTAATTGTCCGCACGCCCGGAACTTGCGGCGGCCGCCCGCGAATTGCAGGAACTAGAATTACGGTACAGAATATTGCTATTGATTTTAATGCCGGGATGACTCCACAGCAAATCATTGATGAAATACCGCATTTGACTTTAGCACAAATTTATGCAGCACTCACTTACTATTACGCGAACAAGGAAGCAACGGACGCCGAAATAGCAGCTTACTACGAAGAGTATGACCGTTTGGAAGCAGAATATATGGCAGGTAAGCTATCGTGAGCCGAATTTGTTTATACATGGATGAGGATATTCTCCAACGCTCGCTGATACTCGCTCTGCGAACCTCTGGTGTAGACGTAATAACTACCTCGGACGCTAACAAGCTTAGCTGTTCAGATGAGGAACAACTGATCTGGGCAGCGGAGCAAGGGCGTGCCATATACAGTTTCAACACTAAAGATTTTTGTCGTTTGCACAGTACCTTTATTGCCCAAAATATCGGTCATGCTGGAATTATTATGGGAGTGCAACAGCGGTACTCGATTGGCGATCAGTTGCGGGGGTTTTTTAACTTGATTGCTGCTAAGTCAGCCGAAGAAATGATAAATCAATTGGTGTTTTTAGCTGAGTACATTAGATATGAATAAAAGCTTGAAATAACCGATTGCACCGGAAACTACCAGCCTCTTTAACTCCTTTGATATAGACTCAATCTAGCCACAGTCGCATCGACCTCTATCTCGCGGTCGATGCGATCGCCCTACAGTCTCTTCCTATACTAAAAACTAGCACAACTAATCTACCAACCATCAAGGAGGAACAATGACCGAGGAATATTTAGCCGAACGAACAGTTTCAGCCGTATTTAAGGAAGAAGAACAATTAGACGGCGTAATTCGGCGGTTGCTAGATCGCGGAGTTTCCCGCGACCACATCTCAGTAATGGGAAAAAACTTTCAATCTAAAACTAAAATTGCAGGCTTTATTACTAAAAAAGATGTAATTTTAGGCGGTCTGCGAAGCGGGGCAATTTTTGGTTCCTTATTCGGTTCTTTTTTGGGTTTGCTAACAGGCGTCGGCGTGCTGTTTATTCCCTTTGTTGGCGCAGTAGTATCGGCGGGCCCGCTGGGTGCTGTACTGTTGGGTGCAGCTAGCGGCGCGATCGCAGGTTCGGCCGGTGCGGGTCTAGTTTCCGCTTTAGTCGCTGTGGGAATGCCCGAAGACAAAGCAACTATCTATCAAACGCGCGTTGAAGCTGGCGAATTTCTCGTGATGGCAGAAGTCGCCGCCGACCGATCGGGCGAATTTCAACTCTTGCTAGAAAGTGCAGGTGGCGAAGAAGTTTCAGTTAGCGAAATGACGCTGCCGCGCGCCGTTAAAGGTCGCTGCAATAGTCCGGCAGACTTATCTCCAGAAGTGCGATCGCACCTGTCGGAAGCAGCTCAAAAAACCTTTATGGAATCCTACAACGCCGCATTTGACGAAAGCAACGACTCGATACAAGCGGAACACACTGCTTGGGACGCCATTCACCAGCAATACGAAGAAGATGAAAACGGCGTTTGGACTAAGCCTTTAGCGAAAGTCTAGTCTTCCCATCGCAGTAAACTAATAAAAAATACAATCAAGCCTCTAGAACTGCGGTTCTGGAGGCTTTGACGATTTGAGATTTTAGATTTTAGATTTTATAATTGTGCAAGACTTAATTAGATTTTAGATTTTATAATTGTGCAAAATTTAATTTTTAATAATTTGGGAATGGCCGAAAGTCGCATTACGTTGGGAAATTGGTATTGCACTAGGTTGCGTTGTCAAGTACAATCTATAAGCTTACAATATAAAATTGAGTTAAGCAAATGCAAAAATACGTTTGTACCGTTTGCAATTACGTCTACGATCCCGAAGTAGGCGACCCCGACGGGGACATAGATCCCGGTACTGCCTTTGAAGATATCCCCGACGATTGGGTTTGTCCGACTTGCGGGGCGAAAAAATCCGATTTTGAACCAGAAGAATAAGCGAGAAACAATTTGTCCGATCGAATGCTCAAAATTACAGTCATAGGTGGTGGTGCAGCAGGTTTTTTTAGTGCAATTACCTGTGCCAAAACCTATCCGCAAGCCCGCGTCACTTTACTAGAAGCTGGCCGGCAACTCCTGGCAAAAGTTCGCATCTCTGGCGGCGGGCGCTGCAATGTGACTCACGCTTGTTTTGACCCTGGTGTTTTAGTGCAGAATTACCCCAGAGGAGGGAAAGCTCTGCGCGGTGCTTTTACTCGATTTCAACCCCGCGATACTGTAGAATGGTTTGCCGGTCACGGTGTGAAGTTGAAAACAGAAGAAGACGGGCGAATGTTTCCGATTACAGACGATTCGGCGACAATTGTTAACTGTTTGATCCGGGCTGCTGAGGATGCAGGCGTAAAAATTCGCACCGGCGATGCAGTAGTTTCAGTAAAGAAGTTAACGGGCAACACCCCAGAGGGCGAACAAGGGGACACTGCGCCTAGGTTTGAAATTGAGTTGAAGTCGGGGGAGAGTTTTAAGTGCGATCGCATTCTTCTCGCTACAGGCAGCAATCCATCGGGTTATAAGTGGGCAAAAGAGTTAGGTAATACAGTAGAACAGCCCGTTCCTTCTCTATTTACTTTTAATATTTCCGACAGCAGAATCAAAGATTTAGCCGGAATTTCTGTTCCTAATGCTAAGGTGAAATTGCCGGGAGCTAAATTAGAACAAAGCGGGCCTTTGTTAATTACTCACTGGGGTTTAAGCGGGCCTGCTGTACTCAAACTTTCGGCTTGGGGTGCGAGATTTTTGCACGATCGCCATTATAAAACATCTGTGCTGATTAATTGGCTTCCCCAGTACAATGCGGAAGTTTTGCGGCAGCAACTGCTAGCAGTTAAGTCGCAGTTGTCGCACCGATTGATAGTTTCTAGCTGTCCGTTTCCGGTGCCGCGCCGCCTCTGGGAACGCTTGACAAGTTCGATCGGCATTGATGAGCAAAAACGCTGGGCCGACTTATCTAACAAAATCCTCGATCGCCTCCTGCAAGAACTCGTTCAAGGCGAATATCAGATTGCCGGAAAAGGCGCATTTAAAGAAGAGTTCGTCACCTGCGGCGGTGTCAACCTCAAAGAAGTCGATTTTAAGACAATGGAAAGCCGCCGCTGTCCCGGACTTTTCTTTGCTGGGGAAATCTTGGATATCGACGGGGTGACGGGCGGTTTCAACTTCCAAAGTGCCTGGACTACGGCGTGGTTGGCCGGAAACGCGATCGGCAAACCATCCGATTTTAGAGTTTAGATTTTAGATTTTAGATTGGGGGATACTTGCTATATAAAGGTTTGGGAGTTGCGATCGCGCGATCGGCTTGCCTGTATTAATTTTTGTGTTATTTTTGACTGAAGGCGCACCAAATGTGTGTCAAATTCAGCTTGTAGACACAATTCGGAGTTTTGCGGAGTTAACATCGGGTGAGATACGTCACTAACCCCACCCTAAAGGGATGGGGCTTGAAAGCGGAAGACTCACCACCTTCTTAATTTGAGGCCAAACCAGTGTCTAGCCTGGGTCTTCGAGACAAGCTGAACTATATGGTGGTGGTACACCAAGCGACGTTAAGAATGCTTCCCTAGTTTTTAACCTCTCGGATAGTCAGCGGCGAAGGGATATATACACACGGGCTTACAGCCACTTGCTATGCGTACAGGTAAAAAGCACGAGCCTGTAACTGTCCAGGCGAAAGGCGAATACAAAACGTCGAACGTCGTCACTATATTCAAGGCGGTAGCAAGCAAGAAAAGGGGGACTAATCCTCCCCCCATCCAATGTAAAGCCGTCCTAAAAGGACGGGGTTTCAAACCCAAATTTTTGATGAAAAACTTGAATCTAAAAACCCTAAAGTTCGATCGCAACCTTGAGGGCCATTTTGACTCACCTTTCATCGAAAAAAATGGCTTGCTGGAATTCAACCCCAAATTTATCACTCCCGAATTTTTAACAACCTGGACGTTTGAAACACACCTGTACGACGAACAAGTTGCGATCGACCACTTTGTCATCACATTTCCCAGCCGAACCGAACTCGAAAAATACGCCGAATCTTTTTACCCATTCGACGCCAAAATAGTCGAAGGCCCAGACTTGTTCCCAATTAACTTTTGTGCGGAAAACATTAATGTTCCCTCCGATTTGTGGCTGCATTTAATGACCTTATTGATGCCAGCCGGCGGCTTAGTAGTATTAGATGCGCCCCACGCAGCGGGCGACCAAAAAAACCGCTTCCAGCAAGAAAGAGGATTAGAAGCAGTTCACCACGTCGCGCTTCGAGTCGAAAACGTGCAGAATGCTGCTAAAATATGGCAAAATAAAAACTTTAAACCGCTATCAGAGCGTCCTCTAGACTACGGCTCATTAACCCAGTGGTTTCTGCAAAACCCCGCCGGACAAATTCTCGAATTAATAGAACGTCGCCCCGGCAACAACGCCACCTTTGACTGCAAAAACATCGTAGGTTTGCGTCTCAGCGAAATCGCAGTTTAGTAGGGCAGGCAAGATGGCGGCCCCACAGTTCCCAATTCAAATTTCCCAATTCAAAATTTATCTCGTTCCCAGTCTCTGACTGGGAATGCCGATTCGGAGGCTCTGCCTCGTGTCTTTTCACTAATAAAATATATGGTTGCAATAAAAATCCCCAAAGTCACTTTTCAACCCCCAACATTCAACTCACTTGAAGAAGAACGCCGCCACCGCAAACAGCGTTTAGCCGCCGCATTCCGATTATTTGCCCGCTTCGGATTCAGCGAAGGAATTGCCGGACATATCACCGTCCGCGACCCCGAACACCTCGACCATTTCTGGGTTAATTCTTTTGGAATGCACTTTAGTTTAATTCGAGTCAGCGACCTAATTTTAGTCAACCACAAAGGCGAAGTTGTTGAAGGAAATAAACCCGTAAACGAAGCAGCATTTGCCATTCATTCCCAAGTACACAGCGCCCGCCCCGACGTAATCGCAGCAGCCCACGCTCATTCTCCCTACGGCAAAAGTTGGTCGAGTTTGGGCCGCATGCTTGACCCGCTGACGCAAGATGCTTGTTCGTTTTATGAAGACCAAAGTTTATTTGACGATTACACCGGAGTTGTTTTGGAAATCGAAGAAGCTAAACGCATAGCCAAAACTTTAGGTGAGAAAAAAGCCATTATCTTACAAAATCACGGACTGTTAACAGTAGGTCAAACAGTAGATGAAGCCGCTTGGTGGTTTATTGCAATGGAACGTTCTTGTCAAGCGCAGTTAATGGCCGAAGCTGCGGGAAAACCCATTCTCATCAAGCCAGAATGTGCGCGTTTAACACAGCAGCAAGTAGGGTCTCACCGCATGGGATGGTTTAGCTTTCAACCGCTTTATGACATGATAGTGCGTCGGGAACCTGACTTATTAGATTAGGAACTAGGCGGTTGAAACCGCTACTACACAAACACCGTCCGCCTGCGGCGAATCAAGAATGAAGGGGGTATTAAAGCCGGATTTAGTATCAGAAGTGCAAAATTTATAAATTCATGCTGACACGGATTCCAGCCAAGCTATCAAATCCTGTTGACTGGTAAAATCTAGCAAGATTTCTCCTAAATCCTCTAATTGTTCGAGAGATAACTGCTGGATGCGAGTTTTAATTTCTGGTGGGATTTCGCCAGTGCGCCGCGCGACTTGACGCAAGATTAATGCTGTTTGCCCCTCAATTATGCCTTCTTGGCGACCTTCTTGCATCCCCTTAATAACAGCACCGCGTTGGTCTTCAAAAAACATTTCCCGCTTTTCCAATTCCTCTAATTCCTTAAGGGTTAAATTAGTTCTGCTGGCGATGGAAAAAGCTGTTTGAATTTCGGGAATTGATGTGAACCTTTCAGGAATTTCATCGAATAGGGGAGCATTTTTGATAAAATAAATCCAGCTTTGAATTAGGTTTTCGATTTGTTCTAGTTCTTTGTTAAACTTGGGAAGTTCGACAAACACTAATTCGATTTCTCTGTTATAATACTCGAAGTTTTCTTCTAGTTCTTTAAATACAAAATGGGTGAGAAATTTTTCTGTATTTTCAAATAGAATAAAATCTGTAATTGTTAAAGCAATCAGAGGATTTAATTTAGAGTATCCTTCCCTGGGTCTGAGTTGAGTTGCGTAGGTTTTGGCGGCATTGTACACTACCCGTTTAGTAAAAGCTTCTACATTTATTACCTGCATTTCGATAATCACAGTTTTGTTGCCTGTAATTTTGGCTTTAACATCCAGGTAAGTATCTTTTAATCCAGTAACGCTCGGCGCGGCGTAAGGGTCAATAATTTCTAAGTCTTCAATGGTTGGCTGTGCGTCATAGAGCATAGCATTGAGGAAGCTAATCAAAATGTCTTTGCTCTGGGGCGAACCAAAAATTTTTTTGAAACCAAAATCTGTTTTAGCACTGATGAAAGGCATAATTAATAGTGGGTAATTGGTAATGGGGGCGTTTAAATCACAAAAGTCCTTCCATTTCTAAGTCTTCAATTATCTGCAATCCGCGCGGGTCGCCAACTCGCAAAAGTGAAGATTTAGCATCTTCCCTGACGCCCATATCTTCATCTTCTTCTAAAGCTTCAATCAAACCGTCGATCGCCCCAGCGTACACTATATTATTCGGCAATTCGCGGGCCAGTTGCCCGATCGCCCAAGCGCAGTTGCTCCGCACAGCAGATACAGGATCTCCCCGCAGCGCTTGAATCAACGGTGGAATCGCCGCAATCACCACATAGTAACCAACTTTTGCCATTTGACCCAGAGAACTCGCCGCCCACAAACGCACCGCCGAAATATCTGTTTTTAGAGCATCAATTAAAGATGGCAAAGCGCGGTGATCCCTGCAATTTCCCAAGGCCCAAACTACCCCTTTGCGAACGTAACCGTTCCAGTCGCAGTTAAGTTGAAGAATCAGGGGTTCCACAGCATCGGGGCTCGGATTTCGCCCCAAAGCATAAGCCGCGCTCACCCGCACCAAGGGGCAACCGTCTCTCAATAAATTAATTAAATGCGAAATTGCTCGATCGTCCTGCACTTCGCAAAAAGCCCGCGCCCCAATCATCCGGTGCTGAGGTTCCGGGGATTCCAGCAAAGGCAGCATTTCATCGGGATCTGGCAGCGGGGGTTCGGAGTCATAAATTTGCTCCAAAGGGCTTTCCAGTTCCGTGTCAGTATCAAGGGCGTTGGAGTAGTCGTTATTGTTCATAAAAAAACTTTACCGCACAGAGGATGCTCCTAAGCAAATCAGTCAGTAGTCAGCACTCAGCAGTCAATAATTGTAGGGTGCACGCGCAGTACCTTACTACTGAGATATTGCACCATTGTCAGCAACAGGCTTTTCGGCCTGTTCCACAACAGATAAATTTTCTTGTGGAACAGGCCGAAAAGCCTGTTCATAAAAGGCTAATGGAGAATGGTGCAACATATGACTTACTACAAACAAATTCCTCTGCTGTCACCTAAGTTGGTAGCGAGGACTTCAGTCCTCATAATTGCTGTCACCTAAGTTTGTAGTGAGGACTTCAGTCGTCATAATTTGGATGAATCAGGACTAAAATCCTTACTACAAAGGAATATCTCTGCTGTTACTTAAGTTTGTAGCGAGGACTGAAGCCCCCCTAATTTGGATGAATCAGGACTTTACCCCTGATTCCAAACCAGTAGAATTTATATTTCAAAGGGATTTGAGCATCGAGAGGGAATGAGTTTGATAGCCTAATTTTTGATAGAGATTCACCGCAGGCTGATTGCTCAGAAATACTTGCAAACCAATTTGCCGATCGCCCCTTTCCCGCGCCCAATTTTCAGCATGAATAACTAAAGCTGCACCGACTCCTAAACGGCGATGTTCCGGTGCGACGTACAGCAAAAAAATGTGAGCGTAGCGTTCTCCGGTGGTTTGGTCGATCGCATTTCCCAACCACAAACATCCGACAACCGATTGGAGATTTTGGGCTTGAGATTGGGGATTGAGATACTGCGAGGGAAGCGCCGGCAAAATTTCTGCCTCTTCCTGGCTGTTTTTCTGGCACTCTACCCACCAAACCGGCGTCTGGTTAGAAAAATACTGCTCGACAGTTTGAGCCAAATGTCCCAATTCCCGATCGGGGTAAAGCTCTTGGTAAGTCCGGTGCATAAACTTTACCAGTTTTGCTCGATCGAGTCCCGATCCTGAGCGCAGCCGATAGCCCGGTATTAGTTGAGCAGACATCAGATCAGCGGACACGGAAAGCTGAATAATTTAGCCCCAAGAAAATTGGGTTCACTACTGCCGCTTGCTTTTGGGGGATCGCTTCCTCAATCGGTGCGGGGGCCGCCATGTCACCAGGCAAAAAGATGCGAGCACTGACTGCTACCAGAGCCGCGAAAAATACTAATACCGCTATAAATGGAGCAATGTATTGACGAATGATACCCATAACCGCAAAAACTTTATTCTTGAGTTGATATTATCAAGTGTACCATACAAATCTTGTCAGCTATAATGGTTGATTGGACACTTAGCTCAAGAAGAGAGCGATCGCAAATACCAACAAACACAAAATATAATATTATGGCTGCCTCGCCTGCTGTTTATGAAGCTCTGGCTAAATCAATTGTTTTTTTGAATAAAAAGCCGAGCGAGCAAAATGAAGTTTCGAGTTTCCTGGATACTAATGGCTACTATATCGATCGCATATTCGACGACCAAGAAACCGGGTTTTATGCGATCGGGTTCGGTTCATCCAATCCCGAAAACCCGCCCGCCCTCGTATTAAAAGGTACAGACTTCATCGACGGCGACGCTATCTTTTCCGACTCGCGGGACATTGGTGTACCGGAATTTGAAAAGAACAAAGATAATATCCAAAATTGGCTCACAGAAATCGGTCAAAATACTGGTAAAAACCCCAACAAATTATTGCCCGATGTCATCGGACACAGTTGGGGCGGAGCCGTCGCTCAAATTGTAGCAACCGAATACACATCTCTGACCGGCGATATCTTTACTTTCAACTCTCCGGGAGTATCAGCGAGTACATTCAACACTTTTCGGAGAAATCTCAGTAGGGCAGGCAACAAAAATGTCACTCACTACATTGTCAGCGGAGATGTAGTCAGCTTGTTTGGCGAAGCATTTATTCCGGGTAAAGTATTTATCCAAAGCTTTACAGACCCGAGTATTAATCCCTTAACTGTTTTGGCAAAACATCGAACTGAAAATTTGTTAACTACTCCGCCCGTGGGTTTTTTGCAGAGGCAAATTTCCGTAGAACAATTAAACAGTCCCGAATTTACTTATAACAACGATTCAGATTTTAACGAGTTTATCGCTGCGATGAATTTGGCCTTACCCAATGTGTCAGTAGCCATCAGAAGCAGAGGCGGTGCAGAGAGTGTGAGAACAGCACCAGAATTTTCTTTTGTGCAGTTAATCAGACAAATGCAATACGGTTTAGCTCCCTTACAACCGAATTATTTATCAGGCGACGCTCGCAACAATACTGCTACGGGGGGCCCTGGAGAGGATACAGTTATCGGCAACGGCGGTAACGATACTCTCAGAGGCAATCGAGGTAATGACAGCATCACCGGTGGTGATGGCGACGATTTCTTGTACGGCGGCAGAGATAACGATTATTTGGAGGGTGGCGACGGAAACGATTTGGTTTCCGGCGAGTTTGGCAACGATTTTTTAATTGGTGGTGCGGGGCGCGATCGCTTTGTATTGGAATCCGGCGGCGGAGCCGATGTGATTGTCGATTTTCAAGATAGTGAAGATTTAATTACACTGTCGCGGGGTCTAACTTTTCCTCAAATTAGAGTAACCCAAGGGGGTGACGGAGCTTTAATTACTATCCCGGTTACTGGGGAAATTCTTGCTACTCTCAGAGGCGTAGTTGCCAGCGATCTTACGCGGGTAGATTTTGTATAGCTTGGGGGCGATAAAAAATTGTAGTTTTAGTGGCGCGAAACCGGGGTGGGTTTTGTAGCAAAATTGTTTTTACCCACAAAAAATGTCTGCTAAATCTGCCCCTACAAAGCAACGAAATATGACCAATTAATATGGTTAATAACCGGAGTTTACAGTAAAATTAATTAAGTAGCTTAAACACTAATTCCCAATCTAACGACAGGAAATAAAAAAATATGCCCTCCTCTCCCGCCGCTTACGAAACTATAGCCAAGCAACTTGTTTACATAGATAACAACCCCCAGTCTCAAACTTTAGTTCAAACGGGTTTGACCGCTGCTGGCTACCAAATCGATCGCACCTTTGACGATCCCGGAACTGGATTTCACGCGATCGGCTTAATTTCCACCACCCCAGACAAACCGCCAGTTTTGGTATTTCGCGGCACCGACTCGCCCACAGACGATCTTGCCAACGCAGACAAGCGCGGCGTCGGTTTCAACCAATTTGAAGCCAACAAACAGGCATTAGGAAATTGGCTGACACAAATCGGTCAAGACACAGCAAAAAACCCTCGTCGCTTGCCCCCAGACGTTCTCGGACACAGCTTGGGCGGTGCTTTAACGCAACTAGCCGCCACAGAATTCACATCTGCGATCGGAGATGTTGTCACCTTCAATTCCCCGGGAGTTGCTCAAAGTACAGTCAATTCATTTAAGCAGAAAGCCGGTGCGGGAAAAAATGTAACTCACTACATAGTTAGCGGCGATTTTGTGAGTTTGGGAGGAGAAGCTTTTCTCCCCGGAAAAGTAGTTCTTCAAACATTTACTAACCCGATTATCAACCCACTACTTGTCTTGGACAAGCACGGCCAAAGCGGTTTGTTAACTTCTCCACCTCCCGGCTTGACTCAGGCCGAAATCTCTGTAGACCAGTTGAACCGCCCTGATTTCACTTTTACAGATTCAGATTATTTAGAACTGTTAGCTGGCTTAGACTTTGCATTACCAGAATTTGGAGATGCGCTGCAATCGCGCAGCACAGTAGAGCAATTGAGAACCACTCCCGGAAAAGGCTTTTTTGGAAGTTTTAGGGCAATGCAAACTGCTCTAGATCTATCCCAAATTAATAATTTAGTCGGCGACGATGCCAACAATATAGCATCCGGTTTGGCAGGGGACGATATTATGACGGGCAATGGGGGAAACGACACCCTCATAGGCAATGGAGGTAACGATATTATCAGCGGTGTCGCCGGCAACGACCAGTTATTCGGCGGCAAACGAGATGACAATTTGAACGGGGGAGAAGGAGACGATACGCTCATTGGCGGAGTAGGTGCTGACCTCTTGATTGGCGGCGCTGGACGCGACTTGTTTGTGTTGGGAATTGGGGCTGGTACAGACACACTTATTGACTTTAAACAGGGTGAAGATTTAATCGGTTTGACCAAAGGTTTGAGCTTTAACCAACTGAGAATTACTGAAACGGAGCTTTCAACGGGGATCGAGGTTGTCAGCACAGGTGAAGTTCTTGCCAGTTTCTTCGGCACACTAAATACTCCGCTTACAGCTAGCGATTTTAGGTCGATTTAGTTAGCAATACAGATATGGGGTAGGGACACAACATTGTTGTGTCCTCTATTTTGTGGCGCCACCTAGGAACGTCAACAGATACAATTTAATTAATCGAAATCGTCCAGTCCAGGTCTGGGCATGGATGCCAATTTTTTCTCATCTTCTAAGGGCAGAAAGAAAATCGTCAGCATACCGGGAATCACAGCCAGCGCGCTCATCAAAAAATAATTTTGATAGCCGAGACTCGCCTGCAAGTAGCCGCTAAAAACGCCCGGAATCAGCACTCCTGCTGCCATAAAAGCCGTTGTAATTGCATAGTGAGATGCTTCGTATTCAGGGCGGACAGTCCGCATCAAGAACACTGTATAGGCAGCTACGCCAAGTCCGTAAGTAAATTGCTCGATCGAGTTTACAGCATAAGCCCATTCAATCCCCGGTTGATTGATTGCCAACAGCCAATACAGCACGTTAGTTGAATTTTGCAGAATTGCCGTCGGCCACATCCATTTTTTCAATCCTTGTTTGGCAATCAAATAGCCCCCCAGCAACCCTCCAATTAACAGAAACATTACCCCTAAAGTACCGGATAATAAGCCCATATCCGACGTAGAAACTGCTAATCCTCCTTTCTCAACTTTATCCATTAAAAAGGGAGGAGCCATTTTAAACGTCAAGGCATCGCCCAAGCGAAAAATCAAGACGTAAGCCACAATCCAACCTATTTTATCTTGCTGAAAATAGGTTTTGAATGCTTCGATAAAGCTGGTTGTTCGTTGAGGAGTGTCGGATTCCTGATCGTAATTTCTAGGATAGGGAAGATACCACCGCTGAAAAAGATATATCAGCACAAACATAATCGCACAAATGCCAAAAGCTGTCGCCCATCCGTAGTTAAGCGCAGACACGCTAAAATCCGAACCGAAAAGTGACAGCGGAATGTTTTGATATATTTTGGTGTCACCTGTATTTCCGCTGACTAAATGCTGTTCTGCCAGTTTCCCCGCTAAGAATACCAATAAACCGCTACCGGCAATGACAGCACCTCTATAAGCCGTGTTGCGAACCCCGACAAATAGTGCTTGTTGGTCTTTATTTAGAGTGTTTAAATAAAATCCGTCAATGGCGATGTCGTGAGTAGCTGACACAAAGGCGATCGCGGTAAAGATAACAAGCGATATAATAATCGGTGCCGGCGTTAATACGCCAAAAGCTAGGAAAGCAAACAGAAAAGCACAAATGATTTCGGTTGTTAAAATCCATTTGCGTTTGGTGGAATACAAATCAACAACTGGCCCCCACAAACCTTTTAAAACCCAAGGAAAAGACAAAAGACTTGTCAATCCTATCAATTCGTTGCTGGTTCCCATACCTTTCAAAAAAATCACCGACATTAAATTAACGACGGTGTAAGGGAGACCTTGAGCGAAGTATAATACTGATACCCACAATCCAGCGTTATGCTTTTTTTCCATTGCAGAGATATTTTACCTAGTTACTTATTTGATTTACTGAGTGCGATCGACAATTCCGGTCAATTCAACCCCTGGCATCACAGTATAGCAATCTTAAATCATTCAGATAAATTTGTAGGGGTAGTGCTACCCCTACTCCCCGTGCCTACCCCCTATCTATCGGGGCAACCGGGCGTGGGATTGCCCCTACAATAATTACGCAAATCATTTAGGATTGCTATACTGTGATGCCAGCGGCTGCCATATAAATAGTGCATTTTAGCATCATTCATACTCAAAACTATTTTTATTTTTTGAATTAGCCTGCAAAAGATGTTCTCCGTTAAAATGAACGAGGTAAGCGCGAAGATTCTTGTCCCAATCATAAGTGTCATAAGTTCGCAGCAGTTCCAAAGCACTTTCTTCTATCTGATATGCAGTTTTTGGACTATTCACCGGACGTTCGGGACTGTCAGGATTAACAACAATTAAACCTGCATCTAGAAACTGATGCACCGTTTGGCAGCGCACAGTTTCCCGCGTATTTAGTGCATATTTTTTACTGTACTCTTGCTCCATAAATTCCATAATTGGTGTGATTCCCCGAAGTGGAGATTTTGCCAATTCCCAAGCATCCTTTGGCTTGAGGTCAAGCAAAGCCAGAAGGGTTAAGGCGGAACGTTCGTTAAGCTGACCTTTTGGAAAACCCAGCGCTGCAAGTATTTCTAAAGATTCATCAATACGGTTCTTGATTGTCATCGGACTATTTTCTAACGGATTGGGATCCTTCAGCAGTTGTCTCTCGACAAGTCGATCGAGCTCCCGCTGTGTAGGAAATATTTCTCTTATTTGAGCGCCAAGTAAAAGTAATTGCTCTACATTAGGATACTTCAAATTGCGTAAATCCGTAGCATTAACTTGAGTGTGTCCGTTGAACAGTCGGAAAAACGCATCTACCAAACTCGAATTTAGATAAACGGTCAATCCCCGCGCCAGGGTGAGGTCTAATCCGCGTCCCTGTTGGTGAAAGTAATTCAAATGGTTCTCAAAACCCACGCTAGAACTATTAATTTTATTGGCATCCCAAACAACTGCAACAATTCGCTTTTTCTCTTCCTTTGAGGAGAAGCGCTTGCTCAAAACATAATGTTCGTTAGGTACGAGGAGTGCAGCAGTTTTTTCCGTGACAGCTAAAGCTTGATGCTTTCTCGTGGCTGTGGGATATTCAACACCGCCAGCCGAGAAATGTGCGGGATAAATCAGCGGAACTGTACCGTTTTCAGGTTTTAGCCGCAAGTCAGACCGAACACGAAAATCTACAACTTTTCCGGTAGAAACTGTTAAGCCTAATTCCTCTAGGGTGCAAGTAAATTGAGCCATTTGAGCGACTACTTTCTGGCTGACAGAATCCGGTAAAATCCGAATAAATTGCTCGGAATCTTTGGGATTAATTAGGGCGGTATAGGGCAGTTGGTGAGACAAAACCAGGTCGTCGCCCACGCTGCTGCTTGAGGTAATTAGTACAGTATCTGGCTGTTCTATTTGTTTGGTGGCGCGCACAATAATAGTTTCTTGCAGCACCGCATCATCGCGAAATGGCAACTGTCGGGATTCAAAGATGTGTAGTTGGCGTAAAGCCATCATTTGAAGGAATACTTTGCGGAAATCTCGAAAGTATAAACCGTTACAAAAGCTGCGGGGAGTAATCGACACTAATTCACCGTTTGGTTTGAGCAGGTGAGCAGCAGCAACTGTGAAGCCAGCGTAGAGATTGCTGGTTTCTAGTCCTATAGAACGCAGCAAGGTTCGGGCTTGGGACTTAGCGTCTATCTTGGCATAGGGAGGATTGATAATTGCATGGGTAAATTCCCGTTTTACTGGTTGTGTAAATAGATTGGGCCGCAACATATCGGCGCTGTCTTGAATAAAATCTATTTCGCGAACCTCACAGGTAAAAGATATCCCAAAACGCTGACATTCTATACTGCATAATTCTAAGGTTTGCTTGAGGTATTCTATCAAAATAAGGTCAATTTCATAAGCTGTAACGTGCAGGCTGTGCGGTTTGTTTGGGCGCTGGCAAAGCTCGCAAACAACGGCTGCTAACAGGGAACCAATTCCTGCGCCGGCATCTAAAAGCGATATATCGGGACAGTTAAATTCAAACATTGCCGCCATCAAAGTTGCGACTGAGGAAGGTGTTAAAAATTGTCCTTTTTCTCCTCTCTGGCTTTGCTGCAACTTTCGGGTTGCTTCTTGGCGCCAGCCATCTACTCGATGGAGTAAATTGCTTGCTGTTGAGTAGCTGTTACCCGGAAGGGCTAGCGTTTGAAAGTGCGGTACTATCATTTGTTCAAAAAGTGCGATTTCGAGTTCAGTTTATTTTCGCCCAAAATAGGAATCTATAGGCTATCATAGTACCAGTTTACTCTCTTCCCATAACAGCAAAGGGCAGCCATGAGTCAAGAAAATTTTACATTTCTCCTTGATAGCGAAAAAAAAGAGGCGCTGAAGGCGATCGCTACTGTCACCGATCGCGATTTAACTTATGTTTTGAACGAAGCGATCGCTTCTTACCTAGAAAATTATCAATGGCTGCTCGATGAGATTAACAAAGGCGTTGCCGAGGCCGAAGCTGGAGACTTTGCCAGCGATGATGAAGTCCAAGCAGTTTTTGCCAAATTGACTAATGAAAATTAAGTGGCTGCGACAAGCTTTGCGAAATCTAGAACAGGCTCACGCATATATTGTTAAAGACGATCCAGAGGCAGCAAGGCAATTAATTTTAAGGATTCAGAGTGCTGTAGGTCAACTCGCCGAATTTCCTTTTATGGGTCGAGTTGGTCGCGTAGAATCTACTAGAGAACTTGTCATTTCCAATACCTCTTATCTCATCATCTATCGAGTAAAAGAAGAAAGCGTAGAAATTCTCCGTATCCTTCACAGTTCAAGAAAGTATCCAGAAAATTAGGTGATGCTGTCGATCGCGATTCTGGGCGCAAGCAATTTACTCGATCGAGTAAATTGCTTGCAGTTGAGTAGCTGTTACCCGGAAGGGCTAGCGTTTGAAAGTGCGGTGCTATCATTTGTTCAAAAAGTGCGTGACGCGCAGCTATCCCGTAGGGAATCGCGAGTTCAGCTTATTTTCGCCTAAAATTTCACCGATGTGCGAAAATGTCAAGCGCACTATAAAATATATAACTTATCCAAAAGTATATTGACTGTTCATATAGCTAGATCGGGAGGTAGCTAACGATGACACAAACTCAAAGCAAGCGTTATGATTTTACTTAAGTATCTAGGCCTAAGTTATGACAACTATCAACTGGAATGAAGTTTTAGATAGTATTTCAGAGAATGCAGAAGAGCCAGAAGTCGAAGATAGATTTGTCAAACGCCTTCTAAATGCACTGGGATTCACATCTGATGAGTGGGTACAACAGTTTAAAACAGGGAAGGGTCCTGCTGATTTTGCTGCTCGCAAGAATCACGATGAGGATAAATTTTCAGTTGCTAAGAGTAAGCCATACTTAATCATTGAAGTTAAAGGGAGAGTATCAGGAAAGGTAATCCTTAACTTAGCAGAAGGTACTCCCACGTACAAAAAAGCTAAAGAACAGATAACAGGTTATCTTCTTGCTCCTAAGTGCCAAACATCTCAATGGGGTATTATCACTAACTCAACAGATATCCAGCTCTTCCGCAAACATGGTAAAATCGTATTGCCTGCTACTGACTGCATGAGGATAACCAAAGATAATATCATTGAGATTATTACTAAAATTAAGAACTTGCTGGAAAACCCACCCAAAGCTTTAACAATTTGCATTTATAATGATAAGGGAGGCGTGGGAAAAACTACAACGACAATCAACTTGGCTGCGATTCTTCGACAACAGCCGAAAAAAGTGCTTGTTGTTGACTTCGATCCACAACAAGGAGATTTAACAGATTCATTAGGCTTACAGGAGGGAAAAGTAAAATTATCGGATTGCTTGAGGGATGGAGCATTGAATGTTAAAGACACTATTCAAGCATTTAATCTGAAGAATAAAGCGGGTCAATTAGTTAAGGTGTTTGATGTCATTCCATCGGATACAGGGTTATCGAAGTTTATGGATTATAAGTATGAAGCACAAATTGAAAAAGGTTCAGCAAGGCTGCGAGATTTGCTTGATATTTTTGTTCGTGATTATGATTACATCTTAATTGATGCACCTACGAACTGGACTTTTTTTAGTAAAAGCTGTGTGGTAGCTTCCGATGTAATCCTCATGCCAACAGAACACAATAATTTTTCATCTTTAAAGAATGCTGCTAAAGTGATTAAAGGATTCTTACCTGAAGTTAAGAAGCTTAGGCAGGACGGTGGCCCTATTGCCTTGCCGATATTTTTCAATAAACATAAAGAAACAGAGGCTTCAATCAAAAGAGCAAATGCAGAAATTAAAGCAATTCTTACACTTAAGAAAGGAGAGAGTTATATTCTCGATTCTAATTTGTTACCCTATTATTGGCCTAAATCTACAAAAACGGTGATTGACACAAGTATATTCAATGTTCCAGAATATGAAGTTGTTTCAAGTGCAGCTTTTTCTCGAAAACCAGCGGTTTTTCAACACAAAAAAGCCGCTGAATATTACTTAAAATTAGCGAAGGAGTATTTTTTGTATGAGTAATTCTGAGAACATCGGTAAGTTAATGCACTTGAAGTTATCTAAAATTGAGTCAGCAGAACCCTGCTCTGAGTCAGAGTTTATCATTGCCGGAGCCGCCGAAGCCGTCTTGCAAGCAGGTAATCGCAATTGGATTCCGATTATCGTTAAAGAAACAGGCGACTATCAGTATCAAGTTGTGAGCAATCACTTTGTCTATGCTGTAGCTCAACAAGCCAAATTAGATTTAGTATGGTGTATTGTCATTGACCCAAAACCATCAAATATTGAACAAGCGAAGATTCTAGCGCGAGAAGCAAATCCCACAGTCAATCTGAGTACAGCATCAAAAGATACTATTATAGCTGCACTTGAATACTTAGTTAAAGAGCATAATTGGAACAATGTAAAACCAGTTGAAGCTGCCAATAAAATTTTAGAATCTAACCGGGATCAATGGTCAGATTTTAGCCCTTTGACTAAGCTAAAAAGTTGTAATTTGACTAAGGCGAGATTAGGTTGTATTGCTAAAGTATTTTCTATATCACCGCCACCGCCGCCGCCTCCTCCTCCTCAAGCAGTCAGCGTGAAACGTGCATCAAGAGATGAAATTTTCGATCGTCTCAATTACTTATACACTAATAAAATAGGAGGCTTTGAAACTATCGATCCTGAAAAAACAGCCGATGCTATCTTCACCGCGAATAAAGGCAAGTGGAAAAGCCTAACTCCAATTGCCAAACTTGAACCCGGCCTTGATACAGCCAAAATGAAAATCATTAAAACCCTATTTAGCCTGTAAAACTATGTTAAGTGGTGTAGCGGATTCAATTTACTGGCTCAACCGCTATATTGAAATATCGGAAAATATCGCCCATTTTGCCGAGGTCAATTTTAATCTCATTCTCGACTCTCCCAGCGGTATTACTCAACTATTTACCGATCTGCCCACTTAATTTACCATTGTGCGAAAATGTCAAGCGGACGCTCAAACCAAAAGTCCGTAAAGGACTGTTAAACGCTCTCTCACACATTTCTGATGCCTAAACCCAAAACATTCTTTTTGTCAAGCTTGTTCCTGATTGGCTTAACAATTAGTTTTCTGCTGACTCCTGGTTGGTTATCAAACTGGTTCCCAAA
Source organism: Microcoleus sp. B7-D4 (assembly GCF_036705125.1). Classification (NCBI taxonomy): domain Bacteria; kingdom Bacillati; phylum Cyanobacteriota; class Cyanophyceae; order Oscillatoriales; family Microcoleaceae; genus Microcoleus; species Microcoleus sp. B7-D4. The sequence continues at coordinate 76,770 of NZ_JAUBTT010000006.1, read as the reverse complement.
CCGCGCTAACGCAACTATGCCCCCACAAACCCAAACCGCCGAATTTCGAGCCTTCTGGGTGGACGCCTTCAACCCCGGCTTCAAAACGCCTCAAGAAGTCACAAAATTGATCGCAGACGCGCAGCGGGCAAATGCCAACGCTATCGTCGCCCAAGTCCGCCGCCGTGGCGATGCTTTTTACACCAGTGCGATCGAACCCCGCACCCTCGATCCCAACGTTCCGGCGGGTTTCGATCCCCTGCAAGATTTGATTGACAAAGCCCACGCCGCAGGCATTGAAGTACACGCTTGGATGGTGACGCTGCCGGTGGTTTCGGGCACCAAACTTCCCGCCGGTCACGTTTGGCAACAACACGGGCCTTCGGCCCCAGGAAACGACAATTGGGCGATGCTGACTTACGGGGGGGAATCACCCGGTTTCCTCGATCCCGGCCATCCAGACGCCCTAGATTATACTGTTTCCGTCTATTTGGACTTGCTGAAGCGCTACGATGTGGACGGCGTACAGTTGGATTACGTGCGCTACGGCGGGCCGACTTGGGGCTACAATCCGACTGCGATCGCCCGTTTCAATCAGCAAACAGGTCGATCGGGCAAACCCGCACCCACAGATCCCGCGTGGATGCAGTGGCGGCGCGAACAGGTGACAAATTTAGTGCGGAAGCTTTATGTAGAAAGCCTTGCGATTAAACCGCGCGTTAAAATTACCGCCGCCACGATCGCCTGGGGAGACGGCCCGCAAAACGATGCAGGGTGGTATCAAACCCAGCCCTACAAAGAAGTATTGCAGGATTGGCGCGCTTGGCTGGAAGAAGGGATCGTAGACATGGCGATGCCGATGACTTACCAGCGCGAGTACAAACGATCGCAAAAACTCGCTTACGACAACTGGATCGAGTACGCCAAAGACCACCAGTACAACCGCCAAATTGCGATCGGCCCCGGCAATTACCTCAACTACATCGAAGACACTCTAGGCCAGATTCGTCGCGCCGAACAGCCTTCTGCGAAAGGAAATCACGTCGCAGGTACGGTGCTGTATTCCTACGCTAGCAGCAACGTGTACACGAATGTGGAACTGCGATCGGGCGGTAGCGGTGATTTGCCCCGCCAGCCTTGGAAATACGTTCCCCAAAGCAACGATTTGTTTTACACTGCGCTGTCGCAGCCGAGTCAATACGTTGACGCTGCCACGGGCAAAACCGTTCAAACTCAGCCTGTGTGGGCGACAACCGCAGCGGTTCCCGATATGCCTTGGAAGTCGCGGCCGACTACAGGTGCGATCGCCGGAAATTTGCAGCGGTGCGCTCAAACTTGCGACGGTGCGAGCTTGACATTGCAGTCGATCGATGCTGCGGGAAAGGTGCGTCAACTGCGCGCGGATGGTAAAGGATGGTTTGGGGCGATCGAGCTTTCTCCGGGAACTTATCAGTTGAAAGTTGACGGTAGTCAAATTCAACAAACAGTTAATGTTGTCGCCGGTGAAGTAACAAAAGTGAATTTCGCCAGTTTGTAGGGTGTCAACTTAGCCCGAAAGACCGGGATGAGTTTAAACCCCTGCTTAGCCCGAAAGACCGCCAGGGAATTAATTCCCTGGCTAATAGCTAAAGTCCTCTCAAGAGGACTGATGAATTGTGCAGTCCTCTTGAGAGGACTTTAGCTTTGAGGCAGGGGTTTCAACCCCTGCCGGACTATCGGTTTTACGTTAAGTTGTCAGTAATGGTTTCTGCCTGGGAACCAATTAAGCTACAATCAAATTATCCAGGCTCAAATTATAAATTTAGCCGAGAAGCTATGCTAATAACAGAAGCTGCTTTCATGCTCCGTAAATGGACAGTTAAAGAGTATCACAAGCTGGGAGAAATCGGAATTTTTAACCCAGAAGAACGACTCGAATTAATTGAAGGAAATATTATAAAAATAAGTGCAAAAGGAACTCTTCACGCTGCCGCCACTAGACGCACTGCGACGCTGCTGCACAATCTTCTGGGAAATCAGGCTGCTGTTTATAATAAAAGCCCGATCGCCCTTGATGACAATTCCGAACCCGAACCGGATATCGCCGTAGTCAGAATCGATCCTTTTGACTGTGCGACTCACCATCCCACTCCCTCAGAGGTATATCTCATTATCGAAGTGGCAGACAGCAGCTTAACTTTCGATCGCGAAATTAAAGCCAAAATTTACGCGCGATCGGGAATTGCCGATTATTGGGTGCTAAATGTGGGCGATCGACAACTGCACGTTTTTCGAGAACCTGCGGAAGATGGGTATCAAAGCGAGGTTATTCTGGGAGAAAGCGCGAGCATTTCACCGCTGGAATTTCCTGCTTTCAATATCGCAATTCTGGCAATGTTGCCCCCTCTGGTATCAAATTGAAAACGGCTGTATCAATTCTCTTTATTTGTGAATTATGTTTTTTTTATTAACCGCAGAGGGCGCAGAGGGCGCAGAGAAAGAGAAGAGATAGAGATAGAGAGAATGGCTTTTCCCTTCGCGATCGCCTATTTATGCGTTCAGGACTAGGATCGGTATTTTGCGTTTTGGTGATAGCTGTTTAAATCACTGTCCAGTGACCAAATAAACACTTCACTCATGGGGAAACGCTGACATGACTTATTAAATTCTTCAATGATACTGAGATCGCCGAAGCTAGTTCCTTCATACTTATCAGGTGCTTTGTTTCTGCCAGCTAAATCAGGAAAATTGTCAATCCACAGTAGTATTTGTTCTGTATTTGGGAATTGAGTAAGTGACCAAGGAGCTTCACCCTTAAATGCAGCTTTAACTTCTTTAACAAAACGCATGGCTGTTTTCCTTCGCATTGTACCGTCGCCATTCTGGGCAATGTGGTTGCCTGTTTCTACTATGGTTGCCATCGGTAACAAAAAAGTACAACCAGATTCAGCATAAATCTTAAAATCTTCTAGGACTAATGCCCTATCCTGATTGCAGTTGGGAACATTAAGAAAGTTGAGGAAAATGCTAGTATCGATTAGGCAAATACTACTCATTCCCCGTACTCCTGCAAACGAGATAGCCATGCCATTGCTTGCTGTTTTCTCTCATCAGGCGTGTGCGGCGACTTGACAAACCGATCGACTACTCCAGCAGTTACCAATTGACCAAGAGGGCCTTGCGATATCAGGCTAGGATAGTCATACATATCTCCGAGTCGTATAAGGCGGCTATCCCCTGCTTGTGGATCTCGGTAACAAAACACTACATCACCGAGGGCCGCGTCAGGTAAGGCATCCATGAGAGCGGGGTTATGAGTAGAAAGCAGCACCCGCAAATTACGACGCTCGGCAATATCTCGAATGCAGGTTAGTAGATGTTTGGCGCGGTTGGGATGAACCCCATTATCGATTTCTTCGATGACTACTAAACTACCTTCAGTTGCTGATAGCATGGCTGCTGTAATTGCTAACACCCGCAAAGTGCCATCTGATAACAAAGCAGCCTCGCAATAGCGCGGTTTGTTACCAAAGGTTTCTGCTAGCCGCACCATCACTTCATCTCGCGGACCAGAAATGAAATCTAGCTTGTCTATAGCCTGTTCTGGTAAGCTCTGAATCAAGTTTAAAATGGTTTTTTGATTGTCTGGTTTCTTGTCCCATAGGCGAAACAAAACACTGGAAAGATTAGTGCCATCCTCTTGTAAGCGTTTATCCGATTTGAAACTGTACTCGCGCATTTTGGCGGGAACGGGATCTAGAAATAGGATGTTTTGTAATACTCTTTGATATTCGCGGACTGTTTCAGGAATGACTTTTTGGGATTTATGGTTTTTTGCATCAAAACGAGCAGGTGTGTCTAATTGAACAAAGATAGCCATTTGATCGCTGCAAATTACTCGTGGCTTATTTTTTCCTTGGGTAAAGTTGTTATAGGAAACATCAACATCCGTCCCTATTCCTTGAGATGGTTTATTTAGCTCATATAGAGGTATTTGACTTGTTTCAGTTGTCGAGCCAACAATCCGCTCACTACTAATATGCAGTTCTCCCTCACGCACATTGAGGGTTATATCAAGTTGGTTCCATTTTGTTGAGTCTAAATGGCAACCGATGGTAAAATTTGACTCTCCTTGATAAGATAAATCATCGACTCGACCGCGTATAATGCGATCGGCATTATTGACCGCATATTGAATAGTGGTGAGTTTTTGACCTTGTGCCAACCATGACAAAAACCGCAAAGCTTCAATTGCATTACTTTTGCCTGCGGCGTTGGCCCCGATGAGCACAGTCAGCGCTCCAAGCGGTAATCGGCTTGTTTTGTAACTCTTGAAGTTTGCGAGGGTAAATTCTGTTAGCATAGTGTCGATCGGGAATTGCCGATTATTGGTGTTAAATGTGAATTAGCGACAATTTCATGTTTTTCGATAACCTTTTGTGAATTATGTTTTTTTATTAACCGCAGAGGGCGCAGAGGGCGCAGAGAAAGAGAAGAGATAGAGAGATGGCTTTCTCTTTCAACCGCCGATTCTTCTCTTCCCTTCTTTATTCCTAATCGCTTTCTAGAATGCTTGCGAGCAAAGCTTGCTGAGCGTGCATCCGATTTTCTGCCTGATCCCAAACGCGCGATTGACTGCCTTCTATCACTGCATCGGTAATCTCTTCATCCCGGTGTGCGGGCAAACAGTGCAATACAATTGCATTCTTATCTGCTAACTTCAGCAATTGTTCGTTTACCTGATAGGGCTCAAACAAAGGAATCCTGATTTTTGCTTCCTCTTCCTGTCCCATACTCGCCCAAACATCAGTATAAATCACTTGAGCATTCTTCACAGCAGCTTCTGCGTCCGCCGTCACAGTAACTTCTGTTTTTCCATTAGCAATATTCTTAGCTTTTTCCACTATCTCAGCATTCGGCTGGAAATCTTGAGGGCAAGCAATTCTTACATTCATTCCCGTCATTGCACAGCCCAACATCAGCGAATTAGCCATATTATTGCCATCGCCCAAATAAGTCAGAGTCAATCCTTCTAGCTTGCCAAAACACTCTTTTACTGTCATTAAATCTGCCAGCACTTGGCAGGGGTGTTCGTCATCTGTCAGCGCATTAATAACAGGAATCTTTGCATAGTTAGCAAAAGTTGCTAAGTCCTTTTGCTCGAAAGTCCGAATCGCCAAAATGTCTAAATATCTGTCTAACACCCTGGCTGTATCTACCAAAGGTTCACCGCGGCTGACTTGGGTAACGTTGGGATTAAGGTCAATCACTTGCCCTCCCAATTTATACATTGCTACCGTAAAACTTACCCGCGTTCGCGTTGAAGCTTTGGAAAATAACAAGCCGAGAACTTTATTGCGTTTCAGCTTGACCATTCCCGATTTTAAACTGGCTGCTAGATCCAGCAAATAATTTAATTCGTCAATGCTTAAATCTGCCAGACTTAATAAATCTCGCCCTTTTAAGGAATCCATGCTTTCCCCCACCCACAAATTTTTAACTGTGTCTTAAATCTTAGCCCGCAGAGGTGAATTTTGTTTCTGTAATCCCTAGTTGGCCTCTGCGGGTAAGGTTTATGCGGGCAATTGCTCGATCGCGCGATCGATCGAATCGCAACCTTGTTCCACTGTTTCTACCACAGCCAACACGCCCCGCAATTCCCCAGCACCGGGGAAACCCTTAGCATACCAGGTTAAGTGCTTGCGCGCTTGGCAAACACCGCTTTCACCTTTATATTCCCACAAAGCCCGCAAATGTTCCTTAGCACATTCGAGGCGTTCAATTGGTGTCGGAGCTATCTTTTCCACACCCGTTTTCAAGAAATAATCAACTTCTCCCACCAAAAAAGGATAGCCCAATGTTCCCCGCGAACACATCACTCCATCAGCGCCGGTTTCTTCCAGACATCGCATCGCTGCTTCCACTGAAAAAATATCCCCGTTAGCAATAACTGGAATCGATAAAACTTCTTTCACTCGGCGAATCCACTCCCATTTTGCCGGGCCGGTGTAACCTTGCGATCGAGTGCGGCCGTGCACGGTAATCATTTTTGCTCCCGCATCTTGCATCCTTCGAGCAAATTCCAAAATATTAATTTCTTTGTCAGTCCAACCGATCCTAGTTTTAACGGTGACAGGAACCTCTACCGCTTCCACCACAGCCCGCACAATTGCCTCGGCCGTTTCCGGATCTCGCAGCAGGGAAGAACCGCCGCCGTTTTTAGTAATTTTGTTAACCGGACAGCCCATATTAATATCAACAGTATCTGCTCCTTCGGCCACAGCTTTCTGGGCTGCTTCTGCCAAGAAATCCGGCCGGCAGTCAAACAATTGAATGCTAATCGGGCGTTCGTTCGGGTCAACTTCCATAATTCTCGGCAGTTGCTTGACGTAGTGCAAACCCGTAGCGTTCACCATTTCCGTGTACATCATCGAATCCGGCGCGTAGCGGCGCACCAGGCGGCGAAATACCAAATCGGTAACGCCGGATAAGGGCGATTGCAGGACGCGGCTTTTAACTTCAAAATCGCCGATTTTGAGCGGAGTTGCTAACCTTTCTTTTAATTCGGGAGATAGAGCAAGCATAGTCGATCGCACTTTAATTCTAATATCTGTATATTATACTACACTTCAGATAGTTGACTGTTGTTAACTATATTTTTAGCCGATTATTGAGTGACAGCTAAAAGTATATTTAACCTGACCGCAATGCCTATTTTACACCTCCCGATCGCCCGAATTTGAATATTGTGAAACCAGGGCCCAAAGCCCAACCCCGACTACACTTAAATCTCTGTGCCACTTCGATCTATCTATGGGGTGTGGCCATTAATGGGGGATCTACCTACTAAGACTGTTGCCCAAGTCATATTTTTATTGTTTAATTCTGCCGAATGCTCTGCCTGCCTTCGGCTCCGGCTGCCTTCAGACGATTAATGCTTAAATTTATTAGGATTCTGCAAAAGCCGTACATCAGATCGTTTTAAACTACAATTGGTGGATTCCTGACGACCCCGATCGAACATTAAAAAAATTGTAGAGAATTCCTATGGACGCCGCAGCACTCTGGCAACGCTATCAAGACTGGCTTTACTATCACTCTGGATTGGGACTTTACCTCGATATCAGCCGCATGGGATTCGACGACGCTTTCGCAGCAGAACTCAAGCCCAAATTTGACAAAGCTTTCAAAGACATGGCAGCCTTGGAAGCAGGTGCGATCGCCAATCCCGACGAAAACCGGATGGTGGGCCACTACTGGCTGCGAAACCCTGATTTAGCTCCCACTCCAGAATTAAAACAAGAAATAGTCGAAGGCATAGCACAAGTCGAAGCATTTGTCAAGAAAGTTCAAAACCGCGATATTAAACCGCCATTTGCTCCGCAATTTACCGACATAATTTCGATCGGCATCGGTGGTTCGGCCCTGGGCCCCCAATTTGTCGCCGAAGCTTTATCCCCAGACATTCCGCCCCTAGCAATACATTTTATCGACAACACAGATCCGGCTGGGATCGATCGCATCCTTAACAAAATTAAAGACAAACTCGCCAGCACCCTAGTAATTACAATCTCCAAATCCGGCGGCACCCCCGAACCCCGCAACGGCATGATTGAAGTTCAAAAAGCCTTCGCCGCCCAAAAACTCGACTTCGCCAAACAGGCAGTTGCCATCACTGGAACAGACAGCAAACTAGACAAATTAGCAAAATCCGAAGGCTGGATTGACAGCTTCCCGATGGCCGACTGGGTGGGAGGGCGCACTTCGGAACTGTCAGCAGTAGGACTTTTGCCAGCAGCTTTGCAAGGCATCGACATTCAGGCGATGCTCGATGGTGCTAAAGTCATGGACGAAGCTACCAGAATTCCCGACATTAAAAATAATCCCGCCGCCTTGTTAGCAATGTCCTGGTATTTTGCTTGCAACGGACGTGGCGAGAAAGATATGGTAGTTTTGCCGTATAAAGATTCACTGCTATTGTTCAGCCGCTACTTGCAGCAATTAGTCATGGAATCGATCGGCAAACAGGAAGATTTAGACGGCAACACAGTTCACCAAGGTATCGCAGTTTACGGCAACAAAGGCAGCACCGACCAACACGCCTACGTCCAGCAACTGCGAGACGGCGTGCCGAATTTCTTCCTAACATTTATCGAAGTTTTGCAAGACAGGCAAGGCATTTCCCCAGAAGTAGAAACCGGCGTGACTTCTGGAGATTATTTGTCTGGTTTGTTGCAGGGAACTCGACAAGCTTTGTACGAAAATCACCGAGATTCCATTACTGTCACAATTCCCCAAGTCAACCCGGAGACAGTAGGAGCATTAATCGCCCTCTACGAAAGAGCCGTAGGTTTTTACGGTTCCTTGGTGAATGTCAATGCCTATCACCAGCCAGGGGTTGAAGCAGGCAAAAAAGCAGCCGCTGCTGTATTGGACTTGCAGCAACGGGTACTGCAAGTGCTCAAAGACGCTCAAACACCTCTGTCTGTATCAGAAATAGCCAAAAAAGCCGGAAGACCAGAGCAAATCGAGACAATTTACAAAACTCTGCGGCATTTGGCAGCCAACGGGCGCGGCGTAGCTTTGGAGGGAACATTAGGGCAGCCTGCTACTTTAATAGCAAGTTATCAACGAAATGGGGTCTAAAACCCTGTCCTTCTAGGACGGTTTTAATTTCTTAAATCCCTTCCTAAAAGTGAGGCAATTTCTAGTATACTAGAGTAGTCAAGGTTAAACTCCTTTGCCATCGTGTATAAAAACAGTTAATGACACACTTTTAGGCGTAAACCGGGGGACAAAGAGCGGCGAAAACTCTATAAACAGCTAGGGGCTTAACACAGTTCCTTTAACCAGAGAAACAAACTATTTAGTCTTGTTAAGTAGGGTAGGGCATACCCGAACTCTAGGTGAATATCCTAGTACGCTTTTGGAGATAGACCCTAGGCGGGTGACTGCGAATCGGGCTCGTTAATTGGTAGGCTTTCTACGGTTAAAAAGTTTGAGTATTGCCGAAAGGACGCAACATTTTAAGGTCAGTCGCTGAATTAAGAATCCCTGTCCTTTAGGTCAGGGAGTGTCAAAAACAGAATTAAACAGTAGAATTAAAAATTAAAAGTGACTAATTTCACTTTTAATTTTTAATGTTTAATTTTTAAATTCCCCTCATGCCCTTGACCATTCTGGTTGCTGACGACGATTTCGCGACTCGCTTGTCGATTACCGATTATCTGGAAATTACCGGATATTCTGTAATCCCTGCTGAGAACGGCAAAGAAGCTTTAGGCTTGGTAGAGGAATTTCAGCCCCACTTGATTGTTACGGACATTACAATGCCCGAGATGGATGGCTACGAATTCGTGCGGCGAGTTCGGACTCGTCCCGCTTTTCGCTTGCTGCCGGTGATTTTTTTGACGGAACGCACGACTACGCAGGAACGGATTCGCGGCTATCAGATGGGGTGCGACAATTATCTGGCTAAGCCTTTTGAACTCCCAGAGTTGGGGGCGGTAATTCGCTCTTTGCTCGATCGCTACGCCCTAATCGCTCAGGCACCGTCTCATTCCCCAAAACCTGAACCGACGCCAACAGAGGCACGCAGCAGAGCCAACAGCCAGCCCGAAGCGGATTTTTTTACTCAAAAGTCAAACACAGGCGATTCCCTACGGGATAGCTCCGCTTCACGCCCCTCTCCCAGCCAAAATGCTCCGAGTTTGACTCAGCGAGAGCGAGAAGTGCTAGAGTTGCTAACAGAAGGTCTTTCTAATATTCAAATAGGCGATCGACTCCACCTGAGTCCTCGAACTGTCGAAAAGCACGTCAGCAGCTTGTTCAGAAAAACCGACAGCAACAACCGTGCAGAACTCGTTCGTTTTGCGATGGAACACCATTTAGTCGGTAATTGGTAATTGTTAATTGGTAATTCTTAATTTTTCCTGATTTATAACATACTCCAACAAACCCGCTTGAGCGTCCAGCAGCAAATCAATTACTCGATCGAATCCCTCCGGGCCACCGTAGTAAGGATCTGGCACTTCTTTAAGGTCGTATTTCTGGCAAAAATCGCACATCAGTCGCACTTTATCTTTATACTTTCCAGCCGCATCCAGGGCAAGAATATTGCGATAATTGTCCCGATCCATAGCCAGAATCAAATCAAAATTTTCAAAATCTTTCCTGGTAAATTGGCGGGCTTCGCCTAGCAATTCAATGTCTCGCTTCCTCGCCGCCAATGCCATCCGCCTGTCAGGGGGGCTGCCAACGTGATAGCTAGCAGTTCCAGCCGAATCGCAGGTGATGCGATCGCCCAAACCAGCTTGTTCAATTAAGTGATTCATAATATTTTCTGCTGAGGGCGATCGGCAGATGTTGCCGAGACAGACAAACAATAATTTATAAGACATTAAATTAGTAATTGGTATTGAGTAATTGGTAATTGGTAATTGGTAATTGGTAATTGGAAGGAAGAGGAAAGAATATTTTTCATTCCAATTACCAAGGTTTCCTGCTTCATACCAATCAACCAGTCATTAGCTATCAAGCCGTTATTAAACATCCATCACCATTGACTAATGACTAATGACTGATGACTAATGACTGATGACTAATGACTAACCGAAACCGGGGAGATTTAGTCCACCGGTGAGTTCTTCCATTTTCTCCCGCATCGTCATCGTAGACTTAGCGTAAGCCTCCTGCATCGCCACCGTGACGAGTTCAGAAACCACATCAGCACCTTCACCGAGGGCATCCGGTGAGATTTCCACGCGGCGGGGTTCTTGGTTGCCGCTAAGAAAAACCTTGACCAAGCCGCCGCCGGCAGTTCCCTCAATTTCCATGACATCCAACTCTTCTTGGAGCTTTTTAGCTCCTTCTTGAACCTGCTGAGCTTTTTTGAAAGCTTCAGTCAGTTCTTTCATTTTGCCCAGGCCGAAGCCAAATCCCTGTCCTGATTTTGTCATCAAAATTCCTCGGGTCTGAAACCCCGTCCTTACAGGACGGCTTTACATTTAATTTTAATCCCCTTGCGGGGTAGGGGGGTATGGTTGCCCCCCCCGTGAGGATATGGTTGTCCTCAATCTCCCATTTCTGGGGTAAAGTTAGCTTTGCCAATGTTTTCTGAGCTTGCGCGGGCTAGCAGCACTGTTCCAGTGACCTTAGAACTGTTTAACTACTAGCGACAGAGCAGGGAACTAGCTTCGCATTCGCCCGGTGTCGTGACTCAAAAAACGTAGTCAGTTAAGACGCAAGGCGGGTCAAGATGGCTTGTTAGATTTCTCTTTCAAGCCTCATGCCGTCAGGGCTGAGGTTCTTGACAACTACTTTGTGATGGTGTGTGGGCTGGCAGTCTGCCGTTTCCGTATTACTTCAATGATGCCTTAGAAGGGAAACTCTCCCAGTATTCTAACTTCTGGCTCCAACAACAGCGACCACCGCTGCTCGACTTGCTGTTGAACGTGGCGGATCACTTGAAAAATATCATTGGCCGTTGCCGACCCGCAGTTAAGAATAAAATTAGCATGGCGCTGCGCTACTTGTGCGCCGCCGATCTGATATCCCTTCAGTCCCGCTTGTTCGATGAACCAACCGGCAGTCTTGGGGCCGGGGTTACGGAAGACTGAGCCACAGCTCGGTAAGTGGTAAGGTTGAGTTGTCCGCCGCTGGCTGAAATGGTCATTAGTTTCTGCCATTACTTGCGATCGGTCGAACCCCGGCTGTAACTGGAAAGTCGCTTCTGTTACTAGCCGATCGCCCCCTTGCAGCACCGAAGTCCGGTAGCGGTACTCCAACTCTTGGGGAGTCAGAATTTCCACCTTGCCACCAGGGGATAGGACGCGAGCGTTGACCAGAATATCAGCAGTACAGCCTCTGTGAGCGCCTGCATTCATCACCACAGCCCCTCCCACGCTGCCCGGTATGCCGACTGCCCATTCTAGACCTTTCCAGCCCCGTTTAGCCGCCAACCAAGCAAGGCGGGGAATTGACTCCCCCGCCCCCGCTGTAACTTGACCTGTTTCTGGGTTAAAATTCACCTGTTTCAGGTAGCGAGTGCCGACGACCAAACCGGACAAACCCCGATCGCTCACCAACAAATTAGAACCGGCACCCAGCAGAGTCACAGGCACCCCTTCAGAATCAGCCCAAGCAAAACTCGCTTGCAAAGCCTCCATACTGCGGGGAGCAACGTACCACTCGGCAGGGCCACCGACTCGGAAGGAAGTCAGGCCCGCCAGCGAAACTTGGGAGTTAATCTTGCAATCAGTTCCCCGCAAAGAAATAGGAGAATACACTCGCCGATTGTCCTTAACAGAGGAGTCATTCGAGATAGTCACCATCTTGAAAATCCTTAAAAATACCTTCGCTCGAAGACGTGGTTTAAAATCCATTTAGCTAACTTATGTCGCCCCTTTGAGCGAGCCGTCCGACAGAAGTTTCGGCCCAACGTGCAACGCCATAATGTCGATCGACTCTACTCAGTTCGCGAGCTAATCGGGGCGATCGGCTTGTTGATAAAAAGCCATCACCTCTGGAATAATCTGATTCAGATTACCAGCGCCCAAAAACAGAGCCAAATCCCCCGGTTGCAGATTTTTGGTTAAAAACTTAGTGACTGACTCCAGGGAAGGCGCAAACTCAACCTCTCGGCCTTCTTTCGCAATCAAATCAGCAACCTGCTGCCCGCTAATCTCTCCTAAATTCGGTTCCCCAGCACTATAAATATCGCAAGCCACAACCAAATCAGCATCCCCAAAAGATTGAGCAAATTCTGGCAAAAATGTCAGAGTTCGGCTGTAACGGTGGGGTTGAAAAATTGCAACCACTCTTCGGGATTTGGAATTTTTTTCGCTACCTTCGATACGCAAGCGAGCCGCCGCCAAGGTGACACGAATTTCGCTAGGATGGTGGGCGTAGTCGTCCACAAACAGGATGTCATTGTGAAAGCCCCGCACCTCAAAACGGCGGCGAGCTCCTTCAAAGCCAGCAATCGCTTTGGCAATCGCCGAAAACTCTAACCCCAACAATCGGCCTACTGCTACCGCAGCTAGTGCATTGCTGAGATTGTGTGTGCCGAGCAACTTCAACTCCATTTCCCCCAGGAAAACTCCTCGCTCCCAAATCCGAGCCTTGGTGCTTTCTGCCCCGTACTCCACGCCCGAAGCCGTGTAGTCAGCACCGCTGTCCGGCTGCAAGCTATAACTGACATGAGGCCCAAGGCAGTCTTTGACGATTTGGTCGTCAATGCAGCCCACCAAGGTTTGACAGTTTTGGGCAAACACCTTAAAAGTGTCTATTACCTGGTCAAGGGTATCGTAATGGTCTGGATGATCCAGTTCCACGTTCGTTACTATGCCAATTTTGGCTACTAGCTTAACGAGAGAACCGTCGGATTCATCAGCCTCGGCCACTAAGTAGGGGCCTTCCCCCAAACGGGCATTGCCTTCCCAAGCATTTACCTCGCCTCCTACTACGATGGTCGGGTCTAGACCCGCAGCCATCAGCATGAACCCGATTAAGCTGCTAGTAGTAGTTTTGCCATGAGTCCCGGCTACGGCTATGCTTTGGTAATCTTGAATTAACGCTGCCAACACATCCGATCGATGAAAAATCGGACAGCCCAAATCTAAAGCAGCTCGATATTCGGCATTGGCTGGGTGAATAGCCGTCGAACATACTACTTGAGGCAATCCCGCAATTGCTTGGGCGCTTGAACCGTTGCCGTTCAATTGGACAGCTTTGGCTGTCGCGACAGAAGTCCCTACCGTACCCGCGACTATCGAGGATACTGCCCTTTCCTGTTGCCCGCAGTCGGGACTGCTACCGTTAAGGGCCGTTTGAAATAGTTCAAAATTGCTGGCGTCTTGACTCCAAAAAATATGAGCTCCCATTCCTTGCAAGCGCTCGGTTATGTGACTCGATTTAATGTCGGAGCCGTACACAGGCAACTTGCGTTTAGCTAGAATGTAGGCAAGGGCTGACATCCCAATCCCACCAATGCCGATGAAATGAAATGGTCTACCGCTAAAATCAACAGAACTCGGCATCTTTGCTCCTCACACACCACACCACGCCAATAACACGCGATATCATATCAAGAATTGTTTTTTCAGGATACAGTTCGCTAGAGATTTTGTACAAAATTCTCTGCGCGTCCCTAGATTTGAGGGACTTGTAGAGATGTTTGTCTTGTATCCTATATGACTTAGTACCGAGTAGTTTTCCGGAACAGTCACAGCTCGAAAATTGCAGGTAAGAGAAAACGGGGTCTGGGGCCTGTGCCAATAGACTAATTTTGGGTGGTTGCATACTCCTGCATTCTTTCTATTTCTATCCGCCTGCTGTGCTGGGATACGGCAGCAAAAGCCCCACAACCTTTCTACCAAGATTGAGGGTAAAACCCATAAGGATTTACAAACACTACCACGAACAACAAAATTTCGCTCATTTTGTAGTCATTTATCTACTCCTACGGTTATTTTTTCTTGAAAGTCAGAGATTGACACGATCGCAACTCAACTATAGATAATATGTATTCTCACTTAATTGTATATATACCAAGTTATGCAGTTAGTCGAATAAGTCGAAAAGCGATAGAGTTTACGGTTAAAAGTGTATAAACATAAAATTGGCGCGATGTCTCTACTAATCCTGATTTTGGGGAAATATGGGGAAAATAGCGATTTTGGGGGGGACTTTTGACCCGGTTCACTGGGGTCACGTGTTGGTAGCCGAGACGGCTGCGAGTCAATTTGCTCTCGATCGAGTCATTTGGGTACCGGATCGCTCTCCTCCTCACAAAGAGCGCCCGGATTTGGCAAGTTTTGAGCGGCGGCGGGAAATGCTGGCTTTGGCGATCGGCGATCGCCCAGACTTCGTAATTTCGCCGCGGTCGGCAAATCCCAGAGGCAGTTGTTTTGCGATCGACACCCTGCTGTATTTGCAAAAATTGTATCCTGGCGATCATCGCTGGTACTGGATTATTGGTAGTGACGCACTCCTTACTCTTCCCAAATGGCACCGATGCGCCGAAATTGCCGGGTTGTGCGACTGGTTGGTGGCCCCACGTCCGAGTCACGGAGATCGAGTGACAGCAGAAACCGGGGAGATTGGGGGACTGTCCGAGTGGGGAGATTGTCCGGGTGGAAAACCCCTCGATTTCGGGGGGGACAGGATGCAGGTTCAGGCGACTGCTGTGGGCCGACGAGTTGCCGAACAAATGGCTCTTTTGGACGTGGAAATGCGCTGGGATGTGCTTTCGATGGCTGCGATCGAGATTTCGTCGAGCCACATCCGCCGCTGCTGCGCCGAAAGGATCGACCTCCGCTACTTAGTCCCGGAAGTTGTCGGGACTTATATTGCAGCCCATCAGCTTTACCAGTAACCAGCTGCAGAAAGCCTAATGCCTTCTGCCTTGCAATTTCAGCCTTCTAGAAAAGTTCAAGCTTTTTTGATCGACACAAAAAGTTATAAAGGATCAACCTTTGCGATATGATCTTGTCTCATAAGTCAATTCTTAAATTTTTCCAAAATTTAAGCCTGAGCTAGGGGCTGCCATCATTAGGAGGTACTAAAGTGATTCGAGTCGCGATCAATGGTTTTGGACGTATCGGGCGCAGTTTTGCGCGCTGCTGGCTGGGCAGAGAAAACAGCCAGCTAGAGTTGGTAGCTATTAATGACACTTCCGATCCCAGAAGTAATGCTCACTTGCTCAGATACGATTCCATGATGGGAACGTTGAAGAATGTGGACATCAGTGCGGATGAAAATTCCATTACCCTAAATGGGAAGACAGTTAAATGCGTGAGCGATCGCAACCCGCTAAACTTGCCTTGGAAAGATTGGGGTATTGATCTGATTATTGAAGCGACCGGCGTCTTCGTTGACCAAGCTGGTGCATCGAAGCATATCACTGCCGGCGCTAAAAAAGTGCTAATTACCGCTCCAGGCAAGGGTTCTGAAGTTGGCACTTATGTGATGGGAGTCAACCACCACAACTACAAGCACAGTGACTACACTGTCATCAGCAATGCTAGCTGTACTACCAACTGTCTAGCTCCTGTACTGAAAGTGCTGCACGAAAATTTTGGCATCGTCAAAGGCATGATGACCACTACCCACAGCTATACTGGGGACCAGCGCTTGCTGGATGCCAGCCACCGCGACTTGCGGCGGGCCCGGGCGGCAGCAATGAATATTGTGCCGACTTCTACCGGAGCAGCCCAAGCTGTGGCTTTGGTGATTCCAGAATTGAAGGGCAAGTTAAATGGTATTGCCATGCGCGTGCCGACTCCCAATGTGTCCGTAGTTGATTTTGTGGCTCAGGTAGAGAAAAAGACTTTTACCGAGCAAGTAAATCAAGTATTCAAAGAAGCTGCCTCTGGCTCGATGAAAGGGATTTTAGAGTACAACGATTTGCCTTTAGTTTCATGCGACTATCGCGGAAGTGATGCTTCTTCGATTCTGGATTCCAGCTTAACGCTGGTGATGGATGGCGACATGGTAAAGGTTTTGGCTTGGTACGACAATGAGTGGGGCTACAGTCAGCGGGTGGTTGACTTGGCTGAATTGGTCGCCGAACGTTGGGAAGCCTAGTACCCGAAGGCAGAAGGTATTAGTCATTCGGCAGAAGGTAAAAAATGCTGATATTTTGTACTTTTGAGTCGATTTCTAGCTGACTGGTTATTTCTGTTTTCGAGCGCTAGAGACTTTTGGCAGTCGATAGTTGGCGAGTACAAAATGAAATATGGTAGGGAGACGGCAGTGGGCAATGGTGTTAACTTAAGCTTTTTGTCCACCAGTCCTCCCGCCCACCCGTTAGTCCGCCAGGGAATGAATTCCCTGTCTAATAGCTAAAGTCCTCTGAAGAGGACTAATGAGTTTTTTAGTCCTCTTCAGAGGACTTTAGCTTTGAGGCAGGGGTTTCAACCCCTGTCGGGCGTTGCTGATTCACGGTATGAAGCAACTTTTCGCTTGATGTTACAAAGCTCAGCCTCCGAGGGCTTATAGCAATTGGGAAATCTTCCATTCATACCTGTATTCAGCAACGCCCCCTGTCGGACTATCGGTGGTACGTTAAGTTGACACCTATGGGCAGTGCGGTGTCCCTACCCGATATCCGTGGGAGACGGCAGTGCGGTGTCCCTAGGATATCCTTATGCTGCTACTCCCAGCTATCGATCATCGAACTTTTTGCAATAATACTTCGATCGGGCTTTCGGGTCTGCTTGATGATAAATTTGTTGTTTGTTTGTAGTAACCGCTTAAACTTGCTCTGGTAAATCCTGGGAAAATCCCAAATATTAAAAAAATAAAAATTCCGACTATAAAAGTTAAAAACCTGGAAAAATAGCAACGGGAGCATCTCATATTTGTAAAAATACTTCTTCTGGCTCCTTCCTTCTTCTGGCTCCTTCCTTCTTCCTCTTTCCTTCTGCCTCCTGCCTCCTGCCTCCTGCCTCAAAACTCCAATTTCTAGCGGAGGGCTGCAAAGGTGAGATGCTCCCATAGCAACAGCTACGGTGTAGTTTTAAAAGCAAAATGTAATATGAAAAAAGCGTTAATTAGCGGTATATCAGGTCAGGACGGAGCTTATTTAGCTAAACTGTTGCTCGAGCGAGGTTATGAAGTTTGTGGCACCTCCAGGGACGCCCAAATGTCTAGTTTCGGAAACCTGGCCCGTTTGGGCATCCGAGACAGAGTAAAACTAGAATCCATGTCTCTCAACGATTTTCGCAGCGTTTTGCAAGTGCTTGCTAAAATAGAGCCCGACGAAGTGTACAATCTAGCAGGTCAAAGTTCCGTCGGTCTGTCTTTTGAACAACCCGTAGAAACCCTCGAAAGCATTGCCACAGGCACATTGAATCTCTTAGAAGCAATTCGGTTTACAGGCGGCAAAATTAAACTTTACAATGCCAGTTCTAGCGAATGTTTTGGGGATACTGGAGGCAGTGCAGCGGATGAAAATACGCCTTTTCGCCCCAGAAGTCCTTACGCGGTAGCGAAAGCAACGGCATTTTGGGAAGTAGCGAATTATCGGGAAGCGTACAATTTGTTTGCGTGTTCTGGTATTCTGTTCAATCACGAGTCGCCCCTGCGGCCCGAGAGGTTTGTTACCCAAAAGATTGTATCTGTTGTCTGCCGAATTGCTGCGGGCAGTTCCGAAAAACTGCATTTGGGAAATATTTCCGTGCAGCGGGACTGGGGTTGGGCGCCGGAATATGTGGAGGCGATGTATTTGATGTTGCAGCAGGAAGAACCGGACGATTATGTAATTGCTACGGGTGCAAGTTATCCTTTGGAGGAGTTTGTGCAGACAGCGTTTGTTGCTGCGGGTTTGGATTGGCAGGAACATTTGGTAACGGATGCGAGTCTCTACAGACCGACGGAGATTGCAGTTGGGAGGGGAAATCCGGGTAAGGCGAAGCAAAAGTTGGGATGGGAGGCAAAATATAAAATGCCCGATGTGGTGCGGATGATGGTGGAAGCGAGAATTGGTAAGGTGTGAGGATTTTTTCTGAAAAAATAGCTCTTTGTTTGCAATAAATACCTGTTGTGAATTATCAGCGGTTGTGTACCCTTTTCAAGATGTGAAACAATGCAAGTAGTTATATTAGCCGGCGGTTTGGGGACACGTCTCCGAGAAGAAACAGAATTTCGTCCTAAGCCCCTAGTTGATGTGGGCGGGCGTCCGATTCTCGGGCACATTATGAAGACCTATGCCCATTAAGGATTTCATAATTTTCTTGTGTGTTTGGGTTATCGGGGCAACATGATTAAGGAGTCTTTCCTCAATTATGAAGCGATGAATAATGATTTTACTATTTGCTTGGGCAGCCAGAATTGCATTACTTATCACGAGGATCATCGCGAGCAAGATTTTAAGGTGACGCTGGCGGAAACTGGCTCGGAAAGCATTACTGGGGGGCGGGTGAAGCGGGTGGAGAAATACATCGATGATCGCGATAACTTTATGGTGACATACTGGGATGGAGTTACTGATGTAGATATTAGCAAACTGGTTGATTTTCAGAAGTCCCACGGCAAGCTGGCAACTGTGATGACAGTGCGTCCTATTTCTCGCTTCGGAATTTTAGATGTAGACAATTCCGGCAGCGTGCGGGAGTTTGTCGAGAAACCTCAAGTAGACGGCTGGGCAAGTGCGGGATACATGATACTCAACCGCCGTATTTTTGATTATTTGGGGGAAGATGAGTGCGTTTTAGAGCAAGAGCCGCTACAGCGTTTGGCTGCAGAAGGGCAATTAATGGCTTACCGACACGGCGGTTTGTTTTTCGTGATGGATACTTACCGGGAATATAAGTATTTGAATGAGCTGTCCGATAATAGAGAGGCTCCTGGGAAGGTGTGGGAATGGGAGAGGAAGTAAGAATGGGAGATTGTTTGGTGTTTATCACTGAGTTCAATGGTTCCTTGAGAAACGGGTCGCCAAACTCGATTAGTGAGATAAATTCACGAAGGAATGCATCTGTGAAATAACTGTATTAACACCCTCTTTTGATAAATGAGGCCCTATAGGAATACTGAGTACCTCCTTGGCTAACATTTCCGAGACT
The DNA here is from genome assembly GCF_036705125.1 of Microcoleus sp. B7-D4. Taxonomy (NCBI): domain Bacteria; kingdom Bacillati; phylum Cyanobacteriota; class Cyanophyceae; order Oscillatoriales; family Microcoleaceae; genus Microcoleus; species Microcoleus sp. B7-D4. The sequence goes on along the minus strand of NZ_JAUBTT010000006.1, from coordinate 57,244 downwards.
ATTAAACTTCGGGATGGCCAATTTAGTTCAGCATAAGCTGACTGCAAGTGTGGTGGAATTGGATAATGAATTAAAGTGCCAATGCCTGCATTAGAAAAATGCTTTTGTAATGCGGTACGATCGAGATGACAGATAACGAATAAATGCCAAACAGGTTCAGCCCACTCTGGCACATAAGGCAATGTCAAACCCGGGCAACCGTCAAGAGCTTCAAGATAAAAACTAGCTATCAGCCGCCGCCGCTCATTCCATTCGTCTAGCTTGGCTAATTTGACTCGCAGCCAAGCTGCTTGCACATCATCCAACCGAGAGTTGAATCCTTTTTCTTCGTTGTGGTACTTAACCTTAGATCCATAGTTGCGGAGCATTTTTACTCGCTCTGCCACCCGATGGTTATTGGTTACAACTGCACCCCCATCTCCAAAAGCGCCCAAGTTCTTTCCGGGATAGAAGCTAAAACCCGCAGCATCTCCCAAACTGCCAGCCCGCCGACCTTTGTACCGCGCGCCGTGAGCTTGAGCAGCATCTTCAATCACTTTCAGCCCGTATCGTGCTGCGATTTGATTGATTGAATCCATGTCCGCAGGTTGGCCATAAAGATGCACTGGTAAAATTGCCTTGGTGCGTTCTGTAATCGCAATTTCGATGAGTGCTGGGTCAATGTTATAGGTATTTTTGTCAGGCTCGACGGGAACTGGTGTAGCTCCGGTATAGGAAACTGCCAGCCAGGTAGCAATGTAAGTATGAGCGGGTACGATAACTTCATCACCCGGACCAATATCGAGAGCTCTCAAGATTAAGTGTAAAGCTTCTAAACCATTACCAACTCCTATACAGTATTTCGCTTCGCAATATGCAGCAAACTCCACTTCAAATGCTTCTAATTCTTGCCCGAGCAGATACCAGCCAGAGTTCATTACTTGCTGGTAAGCAGTATCGAATTCTTCCTTTAGTTCGAGATAGGGTGCTTTTAGATCCAGAAAGGGAACAAGCATCGATCTTCGCTCCTTAGTTAAATATTTAAATTGAGTGGGTAATGAAATTTATTATTTGTTGTGAGGTCATATTCACTTCTTCTGATTTACAGCTTCAATAAAATCTTGATACTCACGGTAATAGTCGGACTCATCGTAGTAATCAGAGGCCAAAACCATGCAAACCGCTCCTGATGAGAAATTATCAAGATCTCGCCAGATCATAGGACAAACATATAAGCCGTAATAAGAACGGTTCATGTGATACTTCTTTTTTTCATGCCCATCATCTATTAGTAGGTCAAAACTCCCTGACATAGCAATAAATAGCTGTTGCAATTGCTTATGACCGTGACCCGCTCGTTCCGATCCCCCTGGAACATCATAAAGATAGTAAACCCGCTTTATATCAAAGGGAATATGTCTATTAGCCTCCACAAAAGTTAAGTTTCCTCTAGGATCGGAAATTTTGGGTAATTCAATGATGCGACATTGCTCAATTCCCATCTATACACCTCAAATTAATACTTACTAAGTCAGAACTTAAAAAATCAGGAGATAGCGATGCTAAGTATAATTCTGTGCGAAGACCGCAGGTAACTCCCCAGATGGGGCATCCCAGTAATCGGGCAGCTTCAACATCTACCTCTGTATCCCCAATCCAAATAGAATTTTCAGGAGATACCTGGGGAATTGCTTTTTTAACCTGTGCCACTTTGCCATTTGCTCCTAATTGATGATCGCACGGCAATACATAATCTAAAAGAGTATCTAACCCTAATTCAACCAGTTGAGCATGAAGCCGTTCTGGGTAGCGTCGCAGAGTGACCAAAATTAATTGAAGTCCCGAATTGCGCCATTGTTGTAATTTATCTATTATACCGGGTTGTGGCCGATCTAATGCTAGAAATTGTGGCTGTTCAATTAATTCCAGCCAAGCCTGTAAGAATGGTTCATAAATTGATTCAGCTCCAGAGGCAGCTAACTGTCCTCTGCGATTCACTTGCTCTCGCTTCATCTGCCAATAGCTTTCCAAACTAATTGGTGTATAGCCTTGTTCCCTCAAGATTTGACTATAACAGGCATAATGTCGAAATTTTCCCTCCAAAATGGGGCCGTCTAGGTCGAGAATAACGAATTGAATCATGGCCGTTCACAAACAGCATACAATTCCGCCGCATACTCTGGAAAATCCTTACCCAATTCATAAAAACCTTGAATCATCTCTTCGTTCCAGTTGTCCTGAATCTGCTGATTGGAAACGGGTTTGAAAAATACACCGCCCATTTCAGCAATACAAAGACCTGACGCCTCTAAGTCATGCCTAAATGTTTCAGGTGTGTACACTCGGCGATGCCCCAAGGCATGATCTCGTTCATTGAGTTCGCAAGGGTGTTTCAGCAGCCCCATTTTGACAGCTACAAGCCGATGAATAGAATTACCGTTTGGCACGCCTGCGAGAATTTTTCCTCCGGGAGCTAGCCACTGTTTGGCGCGTTGCAATAAAGCCACGGGTTCCTCTATATGTTCCAGTATATGTTCCATAACAATGGTATTGAATTGCTTATCGGGAGCAAAATCCTCGAATAGTGCGTGTACCTTTAACAAATTAGGAGCATCAGGAATATTTGCCAACAGGTCGCCGGAGCCTTCTACTGAGGTTAATCTGGCAAAGTCTTGTAACAATAATTGGGTCATTTCGCCTTCTGCTGGTCCGAGTTCTAATCCTTCTGGCCCTTGCAAGTGAGGTTTCAGACTTTGGTAGCGGAAGCCGATTAACCGCTTGTCAAAATCAAGCTGCTCCCGTAAATACCAATCTGATATTTGTTCAACTCTGGTTTGTTCATCAATATGGCTCATTGGCTATAACTCCGAAAATAATTAACTTCTTCTTTTAGTCCCTGTTCTAGGGAAATAAGTTTCCATTTTCCTAGAAGTTCCTGCATCTTTATACTGTCAAAACGCCAAGACTGTCCGTTTGGCTTATCCGCTAAATATTGAATACTCCCTGAAAAACCAGTAAGTTGGATGAGGGTTTCAGTGATACTGCGGATTGAGCTTGATCCTCCCCGCACTATGTTGACGGGGCCGAGTTCCTGAATCTCGGAAGTAGCAGCTCGTAAAGTTGCTTCAACTGCATCTTCCACATACAAGAAATCCCGCTCTGCACTCCCGTCCCCATACAAAATTGGAGCTTCATCTCGGAGCAATCGCTGTATAGTCTGCGGGATTAACTTCTTATAAGCTCCTTCGCCAGGACCGAATATATGACCGTAACGCAAAATAGCGCAACTGCAATCTCGCTGGCGAGCATAGGAGCGAATCAATAGTTCGCAAAATAGCTTTGAGACCCCATACAAACTACCAGGTTCAACTGGTGAGGATTCACTCAAAGCTACGCCATCAGGTAGTGGGGCATACACATCAAGGGTACTAGCGAAAACAATCCGTTGAGGCGGAGTTGGGAGACTTTCTAATAGGCTGCGGGTTCCTTGAAGGTTGTCTCGGTACACCTGTTCCACCGCATTAATGGCATCATTACTTTTGGGAGTAAATGCGCCCAGATGAAGTACCACATCAATTTTTTCTATGCCTGCTGCTTGCCATGTTTCTGGGGTCAGTTGGTCGAGAGCTGCTGCTACCGAAGTTATGCCATATTGACTTTGGGTCAAAGGTTTTCTGGTGAGAAGCACTAGATGAATAGCCGGATTCTGGGACAGACGACGCACTAGATGAGTGCCAATGAACCCAGTAGCACCAGTCACTAAAACTGTCTTTCCATCCAATAAATTCAAAGCTGGCATTGCTCCATTTTTTCCATTTCTTCAACAGTTGTCATCACAGGTTCCACATCCATACCCCTGATCCACACCAAGCCATTTGGTAGTGGATTAATTTTACGATCAAGAGTTGGGAATTTTTCCTCTAGAGCAATATTAGAGTAGATTTCTGGCATATTTAAGCCAGCTTTAGTAAAAAAGTAATGGGTGGTAAAGAATCGACCAATATTAATCTCCGTAGGATTAGGCAACCCTTGTTGGTCGTAGGTCATGTCTACCCCAAATATTCCGTGTGGCTTCGGGTCAATTGCTAAGATAGAATCTTGAGCCACTTGGTCTACAATCGTATCGGAACAGGTTTCCGCAACCCCTGTAATTCCAGTGACTCCAGAAAGTGTACGGTTGCCAAAGTTCCAACTTCTCCGTCGCCTGGTTTGTGCTACTACCAGTTCTCCCTCGTACCAAATGGATAGCCAAGTGATGCTCTGGGAGGTTAGGCACGCTGCTGCTGTACATTCACCCCAACCTTGAAAACGATCGATCCATAACTTGCCAAAATCAAAGTTATCGGTTGGGAGTGCCCAACGTCCCCCCCCTCCAGTAACGGCTCTCACCCAAACCTTCTGACCAAACTTTTCAAATGCCAATTTTAGGTCTTCTGGAGTATCGAGCAGGATAGTTTCAGGCACTTTAATCCCAGCTTGACTCCAAATTTGGTAGGATTTGTACTTATCTATACAGTTTTCCACAGTATCTGAGGTAGGCAGAAAAAGCTTGACTCCCAGTGCTTGAACTTGTTCTCGGAGGCGAGAGATAGCTTGCACCTCAAAATCATTTTGCAGGTGTAAGAAGTTTGGTTTAGTCTTCTGTAATAAACTCAGTATTGCTTGTGGATATTCAGGAGCTACTGCATAAGGAACCAGATACTTTTCTTCGGTATCTGCTAAGAATAAATCTGAAGGAATGCAAGACATACCGAGCAGATAGTCATTACGAGAAGATTCGCGTAATGAGCGGATAAAGTTGTTAGATGGAGCCCCACCTGAGCCTCCGATTAGAATCCTAGCCATTCAATTCTTCCTCATTCATCAGTAACCGAGCATAAAATCCTAAGTTAATTTTTTACCTCAGAGTTCTCTCCTCCTCTGCTCGACTCCAGCCAGGGTGAACAAGTGCTTTAGGGAATCGATCTCGATCAGATTATCTACATAACCATCTCCGGGATAAATCACTTGGCGCAAGTAAGGGCAGACAATACCTTCTGCTCCTATCAAATAGTAGTAGTCTAGACCAAGATGATGACTGATCATTCTGTAATTAGGACCTATGAAATAAGGGGAGAAAAGTTCTATTACTTTAGTTCCAGGGCTGCATAAAAATAAGTTAGCATTTCCGCCTCCATAACCTATTACAACTTTAGCATTAGCCATCAGCGGAGCTAGTTCAACTATAGACATGGTAGCAGGATCTATAGTCGTAAACCCGTACTCCTGCAAAACACCTAGCATTTCATTCTCATTAATTATTTTGCGGTACATAGCACTGCCCCGACTCAAATGTATTCGCTCTGGATGCTCGGATTTGGAATTATCAGCCCGGGGTAAAATTTTTTTCCTCAGAAAATCAACTATCCATTTAGTTGGATAGTTGACTATTCCTGCATAGGATGGAACAACTAACCTATCTGCTTTGATATGAGGATAAGTCAGAGAGTCTATAATTTTATGGGAGGGAATGCCTAAAACTTCCAGAGTTTCTTTGTGAGCGTTCAAAAAATACCCACTGACTAAAAATTTATCGATGCTGTCTATATCTATATCACTCAGCTCTAGCAGTCCAAATCTAGGTAGCATATCATACAGCCAATGGTAATAACTCTTACCTGCTGTATTCGCTGATAAAGCAGCTACTGTACCTTCAATATGGTAAGCAGGTATGTTGTGAGGATCTTGGAAGTCCGTAGTAAGTTCATTCAGTAGCTTGTTATCTGAAGTAATAGCTGCTGTAGTAGTATCCCAGGCAGAATACCGTCCCTGCGGCACTATGACAACAAAGGTTTTTGGAGATTCAAATTGATTGGGAAGAACTACTCTAGGATCTAAATCTTCATGTATAGTTCTCGGTGGATTAGGAAACTCTACTATGTGAGGTGGGTGTATTTCTATATAGTTACTAACTTGTATACTTGAAGTAACAGCCCAGTCTTTTACTGAGTTAATTATGTCTTGAATAGGTGGATGAATTTGCCGTTTTTGGAGATAGGTATCTGCTTCTTCTGACAAACCCACTTTTTGCATAAGCTGGGCTATTTCTAGCTTCTCTGTGTAAGGTAAGGGGATATTTAAGCTAATTAACTCTTTGAGAATAAAGTTTGCGTCTTCTGGCTTGCCTTGTGCTATGAGGCAATTGACCAAGGACATATAGGCATGATGGTGTACCGGGGGATTTTTTATAGCACTTTTGTAACAGCTAATTGCTAACTCTAAATTATTTATTTGGCAATAAGAATGACCAAGATGGATATAGTAATCTGAGTTTTTTGGATCTAGAACGAGAGCTTTATGAAAAAAACTAATGGCTAAATCTACATTATTAGTTTGAGAATATATATGTGCGATTGCGCTATATATTTCTTTTTTTACAAGATTAGTTTGAAGTGATTTTTGAAAATAATCAAGAGCGTTATCTAGCTGATGACTAGATAAAAGTGCTTGTCCTATTTCTGAGTAAACTTCTCCCTGTTTTGAAGAGTCAGGTTGTAACAAAATTGCTTTTTGATACATTTCTATGGCTTCCCCAAACCTAGCTCTGATTGCTAAAAATTTTCCTAGACAAGTGTATATTTCTGACGAATCTGGATTGGTTAGTATTGACTTAAAAAAACTCGACCTTAAAGCGGATTGCTCATCTATTTCATTTTGCGTGCCCCTATCTTCTATCAAACGGCTGTAAGCGATCGCGATTTCTGGTTTGAGGATAATTGCTTTGTGGTAGGCTGCGCTCGCCTCTTCCCAAAGCCCTTGTTTTGCAAAAAAGCTTCCTGTATGCCAGTGCAATTCCTCAAAAGATAGTGACATTGCTGTGGATAAACAAAAGCCCCACCTCAACTGAAATTCCTGGGAACAGCAGATGTTCGCAAGTATTTGCTGCCGTGTCAGCGATCGGGTAACTTCCAGAAATTCTGCAATTCCTTCATCCTGTAGAGAGCGTTTCAGATAAGTACAGAAAGATTCTTGCACAAAAGCTGCATCTGTGAGGTGATTTGTTGTTTGCAAAAATAATTTTTCCTGGGGTGGGAATTGCTTCATCTGAAGCAACTTAGCCAAGAGTTTTCCCAGAGAGTTATCATTTGACATCAAAGATGGATCGAGTTCCATAGCTTTGCGGTATGAGAAGATAGCTTCTTCCTGATGATCCTGTTTTTCAAGAACTTCCCCTAATTCATAGTGAATTAATGCTTCTTTTGGGTTAAGCTCGATCGCTCTCTGACAAGCAGCGATCGCTTTTTCCCATTCCTCTAGTTTTACGAATGCCTTGCCTAAGCGCCACCAAAGTTCCCAATTATCTGGTTCAATTGTCAGTAGATTGCAATAGGCTTGCACCGCATCTGGATTTAGCTCAATAGCTCGACGATAAGAAGCGATCGCCCCTTCCCAATCCAATTGAGTTCGCTGTTGCAGCACTTCCCCCAGTTTATATTGAATCCAATCCGCCTCTGGCTCAAGCTCACTGGCACGGCGATAAGTCGCGATCGCCTCATCTAGCTGATCCAATTTTTCTAAACTTTTTCCTAATTCCACATAAGAACCAAAATACTCAGGATTTAATTGACAAGCCTGACGGTAATTTTTAATCGACCCTTCCCAATATCCTTGTTCAGTTATTTTTTTTCCTAACTCTAAACAATCTTCAAAAGGTTTTGATATTTCTTCTCCTGAATGGTGTTTTTTTTCAGCTAAGAACTCCTCTAAATTTTTCTGCCTTATATATTCAAAGTAAGCTTGAATATTCATGTCTCGTTTGTTACCGGAATCTTGGTCCGAATTAATTGATTGATTTGGTTGTAGCCGATAAAGCAACGCTAATTCGATAGAATTAATTGCAAAGTTATTGCCCATAGAATAAAATCTCACTTGTAATTCTTGGGCATTCGTTAGTTCCAAATAAAATTCAATCTGAGTATCTTGGATATCTACCTTCTCGTCCCAAGCTACGCTGTTACCATGATCGGTGACTATATCAAATTTAAAGCCAAAAATCTGATGATTATGTGTTTCTTTCACCTCTCTGGTATCCATTTCAACATCTATCTTGACTCGATAAATCCCGTCAGGCACATTAATATAAGGACCGAAAGAAACTAATTGACCTTCTTCTGAACAACTCACCAACTGATAGCCATCCTTATTTTGAATCAGTTGCCCCGAGCGATTACACAGTTGTTGTGGAGAAATTTTAAAATAATCTACAGGTGGTAATTCCGATAAAAAGCTTCTTTTTTTCCCTATTTCGGGATTTAATTGCATTGCCCTACACCACAGATTAACGGCTATATCCAAATTTTGTTTATATATATATAATGCTAATTCTAAATGCAAATCTGCATGAGCCAGCGCCATTTGCGTCATTTTTGGCTTTAAAAAGTGTCTATATTGACGGATATTATTTTTTAGATAATCTGGTATATCTTTACCTTCAACATCTCTGACATCGTAATAGTATTTACCCAGAGACTCTTCATCATTGGTCGGTCTTGCTACATCATAATTTATCAAAGGAATTCCTTTTTCTTTAGAATTATCTCCCTCTGCATGAGCAAAACTCTGCACTTTGTACCTTCTTGTTTTGGTGCCTCCAAAATAAGTTAAATGCCAACCCCCCTTCTCAATGTAAGGGTGTTGAAATCCTTCCTTTCTAATATCTGCTGCTTTCCAATTTGGACTCCAAAAACCTTCGTCCGACCTCCTAACTTGGGTTGCAGTTCTAATTTTAAAATCTTTGTATTTACACGCTACTGTACCACACCACCAATTACTCTTAAAATCATCTAAGTGATAATGATACATATCATGGGTAAAGATGACAAACTTATGATTTGAAAGCAGCTCGATAGCATCTCCTATTTTTTCTTTTTTCGGGATTTCATCTAAATCACTTATCAATATAATATCTTCATCGTCACAATGTATAACTCTCAAAGGTCGAATGATACAATCCCTCTGGTGAATTTCCAGAGGCCACCTGTCGCCATCGATCACTTCTGGCATATCATCGACAACATAATGAATAATTTTGTCCTGATATTCAGCAAATTCATGAATAAAATCTTGGTAATATAGAGGCTTAGGATTGCCACTAAAGGTTTTAGTGGCTTCTACTAAAATAAACTTATCGACAACATCCTTTAATTCCTCTATTCTAATTTTAAGAAGATCTATTTCATTAAAAAAAGTAAAACAATCATAAATCCGAGGGCGTTTTTGATTAGCTTGCATATTATGGGGATTTAGCTTAAAAGCCTTGTAGTAACAGAGGCTTGCCTCGTTTGTGTTTCCTTGGGCTGCTAGTGCTTCTGCTAAGTTATAGTAAGATCCTTCATCGGGATTTAGCTCAATCGCTCGGCGATAAGAAGCGATCGCCCCTTCCAAATCCAACTGAGTTCGCTGTTGTAGCAGTTCCCCCAGTCTATACTGAATCCAATCTGCATTTGGTTCAAGTTCACTGGCACGGCGGTAAGCAGCGATCGCCTCATCCAACTGACCCAACTTCACCAAACTCTGCCCTAAGCCACAGTAAGTCCCGAAATGTTCGGCATTGAGTTCAATGGCCCTGCGGAAAGCAACAACCGCTTCCTCCCACTGTTGCTGTCGATCTAAAGCATCCCCCAAGTGATGATAAGACCAAGAAAAATCCGGGTTGAGTTCTATCGCGTGCCGATAAGCTGCGATCGCTTCCTCAAATTGACCAAGTTTTGCTAGAGCTTCCCCTAAATTGTGGTGTGACCAAGAGTGGTCAGGATTTAGCTCAATGGCACGGTGGTAGGCGGCGATCGCCTCCTCCATATTCCCTTCCTCTAGAAATCGATCGCCCTCGTCCAAATAATCAACGGCAGTTTTTTTGGCTTCCATCTTGAGTTACTGTCAATCGTGCTAAGCTGATGAGCAACTTCAGGTTACACTAAGTTGTGTACCTTTGACAAGATGTAATCTTAATGACCTGACCTTAGTGTAAACTGTGGTGGAATCCCGGACTATTGAGAGGCGATGTATTTGATGTTGCAGCACAAACAGCCAGAGGGCTGGGTAAGTGCAACAGGTGAAAATCATTCCTTACCACAAATTGCGGGGACATTGCTTGATGAGAGATTAAACCTGACGGAACATATAGCGACGCAAGCCAGTCCTAACAGACTAACGGAAATGCGGGTAATATAAGCTGCGCTTGGGGATCATTTATGCGAAAATCCGGTTGACTTGCCGATGAGTCGAAGGGAATCGGTAGCAGTATCAATTGCGTCAATTCACAAAACTCTCAAATCCGACTAAATTTAATGTAGAAAAGACCGGAGAATCCACAATGCAAGAATGGAAAAGAACGTTTTCTTTTAATAAAACAAAACTTTATTACAACCGGATAAAATTTAACAACCCTACCGAAAGAGCTGTAGAGATACCTATTGCTTTTAACTTTTTGGCCGCTCTCCAAAAACCAGCAAGCATACTTGAAGTTGGAAATGTACTCTCTCATTATGAAAATCATTTGAGTGAAACGCTTGGTATAACATCAAGACGAATTGTAGATAAATTTGAAGTAGAAGTAGGGGTAGATAATGAAGACTTAATGAACCTGCCGTCCGAAGACAAATACGACGCGATTGTCTCACTTTCTACAGTCGAACACATTGGACAAAAAGGAGATCCTTCGGGTGGATATGGAGAGCAGGAAGAAAACCGCGATCGTGAAGGTCCCTTAAAAGCAATTGCTAAGATATACGACCTACTTGCTCCTGATGGCAAAGCCTTGATTACCGTTCCTTTTGGAAAACTTATAGACGGGGAATGGTATATTCAGTTTAGTAAAGAGTATTTATATCTGTTAGGGAAAAAATATGGAATTCCTCAAGAGGCTGTCTCAGTTAATTGTTTAAAGCTAATAGACCGAGAAACAACTGACCGTGGTTTTAACGTGCTTTGGGAAGAGTTAGATGCTCTTGAACTGAGTTATGTGGAATACGGCTCGCCTTTTTCTCAAGCAAATGCGATCGCCGTTATCGAGCTTTCCAAGCTTTCAAGTGACTTTCACTTGAAATTAAATGTCGAGCCGAGTCCTCTGTTATACAATATGCCCTATGAGACGCGGGCAGAATTCCAGCAAAACAAGGCTCTCCTACAGCAAACTCAAAGTGAATTGGCAGAATTTCAGTTGCAATTGCAACTGAGTCAGAGCGAATTGGAACAATCCCAAGCAATCCAGCAGCAGACTCAGAGTGGATTAGAACAATCCCAGTTACAACTCCATCAGACTCAGAGTGAATTAGAACAATCCCAGTTACAACTCCATCAGACTCAGAGTGAATTAGAACAATCGCAAGCAATCCAGCACCAGACTCAGAGTGAATTGGAACAATCGCAAGCAATCCAGCACCAGACTCAGAGTGAATTGGAACAATCCCAGTTACAACTCCACCAGACTCAGAGTGAATTGGAACAATCCCAAGCAATCCAGCACCAGACTCAGAGTGAATTGGAACAATTCCAGTTACAACTGCATCAGACTCAGAGCGAATTGGAACAATCCCAAGCAATCCAGCAGCAGACTCAGAGCGAATTGGAACAATCCCAAGCAATCCAGCATCAGACTCAGAGCGAATTGGAACAATCCCAGTTACAACTGCATCAGACTCAGAGTGAATTAGAACAATCCCAGTTACAACTGCATCAGACTCAGAGTGAATTGGAACAATCCCAGTTACAACTCCATCAAACTCAGAGTGAATTGGAACAATCCCAAGCAATCCAGCATCAAACTCAGAGCGAATTGGAACAATCCCAAGCAATCCAGCACCAGACTCAGAGGGAATTGGAACAATCCCAGTTACAACTCCATCAGACTCAGAGTGAATTGGAACAATCCCAGTTACAACTGCACGAGACTCAGAGTGAATTGGAACAATCCCAGTTACAACTGCACGCGACTCAGAGTGAATTGGAAAGATTAAAGTTTTCGCAAGCTAGGGTTAGAGAAACTGAGGTCAAAAGTCAGATGCAGTACAAAGACTTATTGTGGGAGGGGTGGTACGCTTATTGCAAAGGTGATAGGGCGGGGATGGCTAACTTTCTTAAAGAATCCTTGAAGTGCACGCCTTTTTCAACAACAGAAACAGTTTTGAACTGGTTAGAAAATTTTGCTTGCTTTTCATCAGAAAAAGGAGATATCCTCGATACCAATACCTTAGTTAACTCAGCAGAATGGAAAGAATTGATGCGTCGTAGCATTAATGGCAAAACTGCGCTAACCATCCATTAGTAAGAGATTGCAAGGAAGCTATGATTACAAACTCGGGTTTCAGTATTGAGAAAACTACCATTAAGCATCAGCCATTGATTGTCAATGACGAGCCAAACTTAACCAATCCAGTCTCGCAAATGGCCACCGAGGCCCAGTGTCGATCGGATGCCTTCTACTATTGGTGTGAGGAAACTCGTCTGCCGCACGAGCCAATATTTCATCGAAAACTGTGGGAGTACGCCTATATTCTCCAGTGTCTGTCTGAGGCGGGCATGATGTCACCAGGCAGGCGCGGACTAGGTTTTGGTGTCGGCCAGGAACCGTTAGTAGCTGTAATGGCTGCGCGAGGCAGCGAAGTGGTGGCCACAGACCTAGATTCAGAGGAAGCCACTAAGCAGGGATGGGCAGGTACCGGTCAATATGCAGCCACGCTAGAGGCACTTAACGATCGCGCGCGGCATCTGCCCCCCCGAACGCTTCGCATCCAAGGTGAGTTACCGCGTGGCAGATATGAACAAGATAGATCCTGATTTGGTCGGCTTCGATTTTGTCTATTCGTCTTGCGCTTTCGAGCACGTCGGCTCGATCGAACTGGGGCTGCAATTCGTCAAAAACAGCCTGAAGTGTCTGCGTCCGGGGGGAATAGCAGTACACACCACCGAATTCAATGTTTTTTCTAATGACGCGACGATCGACCACCAACAGACTGTACTGTTTCGACGGCAGGACATCGACAGACTCGCAGCAGAGTTGACAAGCCAAGGACACGAAATAGTCCTCAACTACAACACCGGAAGTGGGCCGTTCGATCGTCACATAGACGTACCGCCCTGGTCGGGGATACATTTAAAGCTTCATTTGGAACAATATGTCACAACATCCTTGGGGTTGCTCATTAAAAAGGCTTCATAGATTAAATCGTTTTTCACTCATATTCAGACATTTCTACTCAGCCAAAACCAAGACCAATGTTAAATCATCAACTAAATAATTCTTTGGGTGTAAATTTAGCCGGTCATATAACCGGTGATTTTGGGCTAGCAGAAGCCGCTAGAGGAAATCTCCGAGCCCTAGAAGCAGCCAGAATTCCCTTTGCGGTTAAGGATCTGAAAATAGATTGGTTACCCAACTCCGATACCAGCTACAAAAAATTTTCCGACGACAATCCATATCCAATCAATATAATCCAAACCAACCCTAATTGGGTTGAGCAGATTTTAGCCGGATACTTTCCCGGCATTGGTTCTGAATATTTCAAAGGCAAATACAATATAGGTGTGTGGTTATGGGAATTGCCAGTATTTCCTAGTGAATGGCAGTGGGCATTTGATTTATTTGATGAAATCTGGACTACCAGTAATTTTTGTGCAGAAGCATTTGCGGCTGTGTCCCAAGTTCCTGTACTCAAAATTCCTGTTAGCCTCGCCTTTCCGCAACCTCTATTAACAAGAGAAAACCTAAACTTACCCAAAGATAAGTTTATTTTTCTTTTCATGTTTGACTTTGGCAGTTCCTTTGAACGGAAAAATCCCTTTGCCACCGTTGAGGCATTTAAACGAGCTTTTGGTAAATCTAATCCAGATGTTTTACTCGTTCTCAAGTTTGCCAATGCTCATCTTTTTCCGCAACGGCGGCAGGAACTAATTGATTTAGCTGAGGGTTGGTCATCTCTTCAGTTTATAGACGGACATTTGAAAAAAGAAGAGATTCACGGCTTGGTTAATAGTTGTGACTGTTATGTGTCTCTGCATCGGGCTGAAGGATTCGGTTTAACAATGTCGGAAGCGATGTACTACGGCAAGCCAGTAATAGCCACCGCCTATTCATCTAATATGGAATTTATGAATGTTGGCAATAGTTTTCCGGTTAAATACGAACTGGTGACAACAACTGAAGATTATGGAGCTTACCCCAAAGGCAGTGTCTGGGCGGAACCAGATATCGATCATGCTGCGTCTCTCATGCAGTTTGTATTTGAGAATTATCAGGAAGCTCAGAAAACAGGAAAAATAGCAGCCAAGGAAATCAGGTCTTTATTAAATCCTCAAGCTGTAGGTATAAAAATAAAAAATCGCCTTGAATTTATCAGGGGACATCTAAATCATACCCAGTTGTCAAATCGGTTCCATGAACTTCAGACAGAAAGAGATCTATTGGCTCGTCAAGCCCAAGCTTGGAGGCAGACAGCATTACAAGTACAGAAAGAGTTAGCAAAATACTCTTAATTTCAACGAAAATAGCCCTGAATTCTCAAGCCTTTATTCTAGATATTTCTTAAGTAAAAGATGAACCATGTTAAATCAAACAATAGATTCTAATTTCGGCATCAATTTTATCGGACACCTGAGCGGTGAATATGGTCTGGGAGAAGGTTCGAGGGCCACTCTCAGAGCGATCGAAGCTGCTGGCGTTCCCTATGCACTCAAGGATATTAAGGTAGATTGGCATAGAAATTTAGATAACAGCTACACAAGTTTTTCCGAGCAAAATCCCTATCCCATTAACCTGATTCACACTCTACCAGAACCCGTTGTTTTCAACATGGTTGATCGCGAATGCTTTAAAGGTCGATACAATATTGGCTTCTGGGCTTGGGAACTGCCCATATTTCCCCCAGGATGGCTGTACGCTTTTTCTTTATTTGACGAGATATGGACTTATAGCAATTACTGCGCTGAAGCTATCGCGCCCGTATCCCCCGTCCCTGTGATTAAGATGATGTCCAGCCTTGAATTTCCCGAACCGTCCTTTGAGAGAGAAGCATTAGGATTACCCCAAGACAAATTTATTTTTTTGTTCATGTTTGACTTCCACAGTACCATAGGCCGCAAAAATCCCTTTGCTACTTTGGAGGCATTTAAGCGAGCTTTTGCTCAATCTAATGAAGATGTATTACTGGTACTCAAGTTTTCTAATGGCAGCTTTTTCCCCAAAGAGCGAGACCAACTCAAAGCGCAAGCTGAGGGCTGGCCAGTTCACTTTATAGATGGGCATTTAAAGAGAGAAGAACTTCATGCTTTAGTTGCCAATTGCGACTGCTATGTTTCCCTGCACCGGGCCGAAGGTTTTGGTTTGACAATGGCGGAAGCGATGTACTACGGCAAACCCGTAATCGCGACTGGCTACTCATCGAATATGGAATTTATGAATGTCGGCAATAGTTTTCCAGTAAAATATGACATAGTGACGCTGGCAGAAGATTATGGGCCTTACTTTAAAGGCAATTACTGGGCCGATCCCCATATAGATCATGCAGCATCATTAATGCAGTATGTTGTTGACAATCCCCAAGAAGCCCAGCAAGTAGGAGCAAGAGCAGCTCAAGAAATCAAGTCTTTACTGAGTCCTCAACTTCTAGGCACGAAAATCAAAAATCGATTGGAAATCATTAAAAACAGGATGAACCAATCTACAAACTGGTCAACTCGCATCCATCAGATGCAGCAAGAGACGGCTTTTGCCCAGTCCCAAACCCAAGTTTGGCGGCAGACAACACAGCAAGTTCAATCTGAACTAGCGCAACACCACAGGCTTACTAAGACTTAAAAAGTTTAATTTACTGTAGATATTTGTTATTAGGAGTTCAATCATGTTCAATAACACAAATTTTAAGTTGGGAGTTAATATTATCGGTCATGTGAGTGGCGAGTTTGGTTTGGGCGGGGGTGTGCGAGGGACTATCAGAGCGATAGAAGCAGCTAACATTCCTTTTACAATCAAGGATCTGAAAGAAGATTCACAACGCAACTTAGATTCTACATACACCAATTTTTCCAGCGATCATTCTTATCCCATTAATATCGTCCATACCAACCCGCACGAGTCCTTGTTGAATTGTATCGATCCTGAATATTTTAAGGATCGCTATAATATTGGTTTTTGGATTTGGGAACTTCCGGTATTTCCTGATTTTTTCATGGGAGCTTTTAATCGATTTGATGAGGTGTGGACTTACAGTAATTACACTGCTGAGACGATTTCCGATGTCTCGCCTCTTCCCGTTGTCAAATTACCACCTAGCATTTATTTACCGCCCAACGAATTGGGCCGAGAAGCTTTAGGATTACCCAAAGAAAAATTTATTTTTCTGTTCATGTTCGATATGGGTAGCGGTTTTGAGCGAAAAAATCCTTTTGCTACCATTGAGGCGTTTAAAAAAGCTTTTGGGAAGTCTAATGAAGATGTTTTACTGATTATTAAGGTTAGACCTCATCCTTATTATCAAAATCAGTACGATCAACTAAAGGCAATGACAGAAGACTGGCCATCTATTCAACTTATCGAAGGGCATTTGAGCAAGGAAGAGGTTCATGGGTTAGTAGATAATTGTAACTGCTATGTATCGCTACATCGGGCTGAGGGTTTTGGCTTGACTATGGCAGAGGCAATGTATTACGGCAAGCCAGTCATAGCTACGGCTTATTCATCCAATACCGATTTTATGAATGTCGGCAATAGTTTTTTGGTCAAGTACCATCTAGTGGCAACGACTGAAGCTTATGGACTTTACCCACAAGGTAGTATCTGGGCTGAGCCGGATATCGAGCATACAGTGGAGCTGATGCAGTATGTCTTTCAAAATTATCCGCAAGCACAGCAAGTAGGAGTGAGAGGAGCTAAGGAGATTAGGTCTTTATTGAGTCCAGAGGTTATCGGTCAAAAAATTAGACATCGCCTGGAATATATTACCAGGACAATAGAAGAAAAAAGCTGGTATGAATCCCAAGCTCAAGCTTGGAAACAAGCGGCTTTGGAAGCTCAAAGAGAATTAGAGCGCTCAAGGTTTTAACGCAATACGGTTCAGACAAAATAGGGCTACACTTACAGCGTATCCCAGGTTGATGAAGTGCAGCTTGAGACACGGCTGCTCCCCGTGTCCCTACCGGGATAGATCGGATCTGCACTGTACTTCATAAACCTGGAATTTTCTGTATCAACAACCCTAACAATCTTCTGCTCGCATACAGCAAATGTAGAAACAATAGGATTTATCGGGATTATCATTTATGAGTTGACTGTTCATAAATTCATGGTTAAAATGTTCCATGCTAGATTTTTCAATGGCTGTTGATAAATCGATAATTCCCTTGGTTTCAATGATTTTGAAGTTATGTTTCTCTAAGAGTTTGCATAAATCTTCCCAATAATACTCTATTTTGTGTTCGGGATGGATATATGTATCAGGGCATTGTAGCTTGGTGGCTCGCCTATTTGGGGTATCTAGTGCTAGCTTCCCACCTGGCTTTAATAATTTGTATGCTCGATCGAAAACTGCTTCAGCCTCTTCAGGGGTTATGTGTTCTATAGATTCTCCAGACCAAATCAAGTCAAAAAAGTTTTCCTCAAATGAATCTAAATCATTCATACTGCCATAGACATATTCAATTTCACAACCTTGGTGGTTAATGTGTTTTGGCCACTCCGGCCCGGGAAACATCATTTGGTCAGGATGAAAGTCTAATATATAGAGCTTTTCCGGTAGATTAGAATAGCCTAGTTGCAATAAAGCACCTTTTTGATCAGAGGCCGAATAACCTCCCAAATCTAAAACAACTTTAGCCGGTGGAAGTAGTGTTTTCACCATTTTCATTCTGCCACTGTGAAGTCTATGAAGAGTTTGGTTTCCCTCTCCTCCACCTGGAAGGCGTCTTTGAAATTCCTCTGACTCAACCATTTTTTTGATGACATCAGCTCGACTCAAACCACCCTTGATATCGTTTAACCAAGCTTCTAGCCCATCCGGGTCTGCTTCACGATCGAAGATGACCCAATAAGCCATCCACAGAAAACTTTTGTCGCTTTTAGTGTGAGTGGATAAAGTCTTTTGGATACTTGATTCTAAACGCTGGGTTTCTTCAGGGGTCATGAATGCTCCTTCAATAACGATGGGATTGTTTTCTGGAAAATAGTATTTCTGATGTTAGGTTAACCTACGAAATACATGGCAAATTAGAGGGTAAATTAGAAAATTTTTGGTTCTAACTCTAAGGCGTGACGGTAACAAGAACTCGCTTCATCAATTTGCCCTTTCTTCGTTAGAACTTCCCCTAAATTATAGTGGAACCAAGAGAAATCAGGCTTAAGCTCTATGGCGCGGCGGTAACAAGCGATCGCTCCCTCCACATCTCCTTGATGTCGCAGCATATCCCCTAAATTGTTGTGGATATACGGATCATCAGGTTTTAACTCGAGCGCGCGGCGGTAACAGTTCATCGCTTCCTCCCGCTGACCTTTTGCACTCAAAGCATCGCCTAACAATTGGTAAGGTTTATACTCATTTGGTTGAACCTCAATAGCGTAGCGGTAACAAGCCATCGCCCGCTCTTTATCATTCTTTTGCGCGAAAATCAACCCCAACTGCAAGTGCGCCTCACCGCATTCGGGATTTACTTGCAACGCCATCTGATAAAAGACGATCGCCCCATCCGACCAATTCTTCCGCACCAAAGCATTAGCCAACTCAACATAAAGGTCAGCATCATTCGGCGCAATCTCCAGCGCCTTGTGATACAACTGCACGTCATCAGGATTCCCCTGAATCGCCTTTCTGTACAAACGCATCGCATCCCGCAAATCCCACTGCGATCGCATCCTCAAAGCATCAGCCAACTTTTGCGAAAGCCACGGCAAATCAGCCTGAATCTCCGCAGCACGGCGGTAAGCGGCGATCGACTCATCCCACCGTTCCAACTTCTCAAAAGCCGTTCCCATGTTGTAATAAGTCCACGGAAAATCAGGATTTAACTCGGCCGCGCGTCGGTAAACATCGATCGCTTCCTCCCACCTTTCCATTTCTAGCAGCACGTCCCCCAATTTGCTCTGCGACCAGAAGAAATTCGGATTAACTTCGTTAGCACGCCGGTACGCAACAACCGCCTCATCCCACCGTTCCAAATTCACCAGCGCTTCGGCTAAATTGTTGTGCGCCCAAAAATGGTCAGGATTGAGTTCGATCGACCTTTGGTAAGCCGAAATTGCCTCCTCCCACCTTCCCAGTTTAATCAGCGCGTCTGCTAAATAGTTGTGCGACCAACTGAAATCAGGATTTAACTCTGTTGCTTTCCGGTAAGACTCTACAGCTTCTTCCCACCGTTCCAGCTTCAGCAACACATCGGCTAAATTGTTGTGAGACCAGCTAAAATCAGGATTTAATTCGATCGCCTTGCGGTAAGCATTTACAGCTTCCTCCCAGCGTTCCAACTTGACCAGCGACTCAGCTAAATTGTTGTGCGACCAAGAAAGATCGGGATTGTTTCTAATGGCATTAGTGTAAGCATCTACCGCCGCTTCCCACTGTTCTTGCCCCTTAAGAATTTCGCCTAATTCGTGATAAGCTGCGCCCGCATTTGGATTCAACTCAACCGCGCGCCGGTAACACTCAATTCCCTTATCTACCTTACCTTGCTCGATCAAAGTTTTGGCTAAATTCTCGTGTTCCTCAGCCGTGCCGGATTTGGGGTCTATCGCAAAAGCCCGATACCAAGCCTCAGCCGCCTCCTCCGACTTGCCTAACTGCGTCAAAAGTTTCGCAAAATTGCGGAAAGCACCTGCAAAATCCGGTTTCAGCGCGATCGCCTTTTCGTAAGCAGAAACCGCTTGCTGCCACTGTTCCTGCTGCGCGCAAATGCTGCCGTAATTAGCGTAAGCTTCGGCAAAATTAGGGTTAATTTCTATTGCTTTGACATAGCAACTTTTAGCTTCCTCAATTTTGCCGCCAGCTTGCAGGGCGTTGCCCAGCATTTTGTAAAGCGGCGCTTCCGGCTTAATTTGTAGCGCCTTCTTGCAAGCTGCGATCGCCTGTTCCAATTTACCCTGAGCAAAATAGCCTTCTGCCAATATTTTGTATGCTTCTGGATCTTCTATATTAATTGTAGAATTAACTGCCTGCTGAACTGGCGGCTTAACTGCCTGCTGCACTGCCTGCTGCACTGGTGGCTTGACTGCGGTTACAGAAGGCTGTTGCTTAACTGCACCGTTTGTTCCATTTGCACCCGCCAAAGTTTCCTGTCCCTCGCTGCCGTTTCTCGCATTAGCTGCGTTCAGTTCAATAGCTTTGCGATAATATGCTGTCGCTTCCTCTAACTTGCCTTGTTTTTTGAGCGCTTCGCCCAAATTTTGGTAAGCAGTAGCCACATTAGGATTTAATTTTATGGCGCGATCGTAACAGGCGATCGCTTCGGGGAATTTTTCCTGCCGAAAAAAAGCGTCGCCCATATTCAAGTGTTCCCCCGGCGCTACTTTTTCCGGTTCCAAACTAAATGCTTGATACCAGCACTGCTGGGCTTCTTCCGCTTTTCCAATTTGTCCGAATACTTTGGCTAAATTCCGGTACACTCCCGCGAAATTCGGCTTAATCGCGATCGCCTTTTGATAAAATCCGATCGCCTCCTGCCATTTTTGCTGCTGCGCGCCCAGGCTGCCCAAATTCGCATATACTTCCGCAAAATTCGGTTCTATTTCAATCGCTTTAGCGTACCAGTGCCGCGCCTCTTCCATCCTGCCTTGAGCTTGCAGCGCGTTGCCCAAAGTCTTGTAAGCTGGTGCAAAATTGGGGTGAATCTTCAAAGCTTGCTCGCAGGAGGCGATCGCTTCTTCTATTTTTCCTTGGGATAAGTATGTTTCTCCCTGTTGGTTAAATTGAACCGCTGTTGATTCTGTATTCACTGTTGATGGCATATGGGCGGCGGCTCCAGAGGCAGGAATTAAATAGGGTAGTCAAAACGTTTCACAATTATACTCGCGTTTGACACTAAGAGTAGCGGGCTTGTTCCCCCAATTCTTAATTTTTTTGACTCTCGGTGCTGGCGAGGAACCGGAATTGTCGGCTGATTTTTTGATTTTACGGCTAAATATGTAAGAATCAGTACGGTTTCTGGCGGATTTGCGCGCCAGTCCAGACTTTTGTAGCTAAAGAGTCGATCGCCCGTGTTGTAAAGAAAAGTAAACACTGCCGGTTCTTGCTTGTAACTCACATCTTGCACCATTCTCAAGAACGGGCAAGATGCCCGTTCCACAAGAGATGAATTTTCTTGTGGAACAGGCATCTTGCCTGTTCCTAAACGGGCAAGATGCCCGTTCCACAAGAGATGAATTTTCTTGTGGAACAGGCATCTTGCCTGTTCCACAAGAAATTGAGAATAGTGCAACATCTCAGTTGTAAGATGCTTTCTTGTGGACGGGGCAAGGGAGATTGCACCCTTTTCTATAGGCTTTTTAGCGCCGGGCTAGGAGCCCAACCCCTACTCCCCACAAGAAAGTCATTCACTATTTGTGGAACAGGCATCTTGCCTGTTCATAAAAGGCTAATTGACAATGGTGCAAGATGTGCGATCGAACCCAAATTAGAATAGCCTTTTTAGCAAAAAACGATCGCCCTTTTGGGAGAAAGCGATCGCCCTTTTTTTGCAACCATTAGTTAACAACTATTAGCAATTACTAATTAAGCTGCTGCTGCGTCTGCTTCTGCGTCTTCGGCTTCAGAACCTGCTTGAATTCCCAGCACGCTAACAACCACCTGATCTGGTTCGCCGAGAGCTACCACTCCTGCAGGCAAAACTAATTCGTGAATGTGCAGCGCATCCCCAACCTTTAAATGAGAAATATCTACTTCAATTGCTTCAGGAATGCTGTCAGGTTTGCACTTAACTGCGAGTTGCGTCAGTACAGTATCCAAAATGCCGCCTTCTAACTTGACGCCGACGGGTTCGCCGACAAAATTCAGCGACACTTCAACTTCCAGACTGTCTTGAGTTGCGACGGAGAAAAAGCTCAGGTGGTAAGGATAGCCCTTCCAAGGATGAACTTGAACTTCCCGGAGCAAGGTTTTTCCGCTCCAAGAGAGGTCGGGAATGCTGAGGTCAATTAGGGTATTGTTGACTACGTGCTTTTTGAGCAGGTGTTCAACTGTTTTGGCTTTGATGGTAAGGGAAATGGATTCAGAGCCTTTGTGCCCGTAGAGGACGGCGGGAATCAATCCAGAGCGGCGGAGGGCGTTAGGTTTGCTGCCTTCTGCCCGCTTTTGACATTCTACTGCGAGTTCCATTTTCTGACTTTCTGTTGATTGTTTTCACATTTTACCAGAATTGTGATATTGCGATCGAACATTAATCAGACTCAGGTCAACGGTCACACTTTAACTAGCTTGTATGGTGCGTCAGTATTGAGTTTATGACAAAAAATTTAGGTCTTATCAACTGACGCACCCTACGAATTGAACCAGTTGCGTAAGTCCCGATTAAATTCGCTGAAGGTATTGATAATTTTCGTTTTCCACACACTTCAGCAATTCCAGCATTTTTCTGAGACGGTACGTTCCTGATTGATACTCTTCTTTTGAAGGGTAATCACCAAGCTTAGTAAGAACTGCATCGCTTTCACTGATGATTGCTTCGCTGAAAATTTTCTTGAACTGCTGGCGAATATCTTGATTTAATTCAACTAGAGGCAGAATTACATTTTCTTCATCTAGGTAAATTTGGGTTTCGACTGATTCGCCACCTATTTTTGAAAATGCTGATTTTGCTAACCATTCGTAAGTAGCTGCTGTTATTCTTACACTATCGGACGGTTCACCATTTGCTGAATAAAAACTGATGTCAAACATTGGGATTACTCCTGCTACTAAACATCGAGAAACTCGTTCAAACGACTCGCTGAAGATACTGATAATCTTCGTTTTCAACACATTTTAGCAAGTCCAGCAATTTCCTCAAACGGTAGGTTGCTGTTTGATACTCTTCTTTGAGAGGGGAATCTCCCAGCTTGGTGAGGACGGTATCGCTTTCGCAGATAATTGCATCTCGGAAAAAATTTCTGAGCTTCTGGCGAATATCTCGATCTAACTCAACTACAGGTAGCTTCTCCTCTTCTTCATGTATCAAAATATTTCTGGGAACTGATTTGCCAATTTTGGAAAATTCTGATTTTGCCAACCACTCGTAAACCTCTTCAGACATTTCGACATAGTGTGGTGACAGTTCGGTTTTGAAGGCATAAAAAATAAAATCTAACATTAGCTTTCCTCTTGACCTTCCTGATTTAACAACTTACTTTCGGGAAAATATTACAAGTCATTAGTGTCAACTTAAGGCTAAAATCTTTGATAAATCTCACTTTTATTGTAGTCTAGATCCCCCTCGCATACCCCCTACTCCCCATTAATAAGGGGACTAGGGGTTGACTTTGAGAAGAGTCTTGTCCCCCCCTTCGTAGGGGCGGTGCCCCCGTGCCCGCCCTTGGCGCCGGGGGGATCTAGATTTAATAGTCAAACAGCAGTCTCTGACTGGGTTTGACGTTAAGTTTAGACCAATGATTACGAGTGTGCTGCTACAGGCGTACCGTCAGCAGAGAGCAAAGCGCGTTTCGGGCCGTGAATCGGGTCTTCTACAATAATAGTTTGGTCGCGGCTGGCACCGAGAGAAACGATCGCGATCGGCACTTCCATCAAGTCTGCCAAAAACTTCAGATAATTCAAAGCTTGCTGCGGCAAATCTTCCAAATTCCGGCACTCTTCCGTAGACTGTTTCCAACCGGGAAGGGTTTCGTAAATAGGTTGGCACCGAGCAAAGATTCGGGAACTTTTCGGGAAATCAACACATTTTTCGCCGTCAATTTCGTAAGCAACGCAAACTTTTATTTCTTCTAATTCATCCAACACATCTAGTTTGGTAATTGCCAGACAGTCAAGGCCGTTGATGCGGACTGCGTAGCGGCCGATTACCGCGTCGAACCAACCGCAGCGACGTTTGCGGCCGGTTGTCGTGCCGAATTCTGCACCCCGATCGCCCAAAATTGCGCCAATTCCATCTACCATTTCGGTAGGGAAGGGGCCTTCGCCGACGCGGGTTGTATAAGCTTTTGCTACACCAATTACGCGATCGATCGCTGTTGGGCCGACTCCGGTTCCCACACAAGCACCGCCAGCGATGGGATTGCTGGAAGTAACGTAAGGATAAGTACCGTGGTCTAAGTCTAATAAAGTGCCTTGCGCGCCTTCAAACAGAATATTTTTCCGCTTGTAAATTCCCTCATAAATCTTCAGGGAACTATCAACTACGTGCGGCCGCAAACGTTCCGCATAAACTCGATATTCATCAATTACGTCTTGCGGATTTAAAGGCGGCAAATTGTAGAGTTTTTCAAGAAGGACATTTTTACAATTAATCGTCCATTCCAATTGTTCTTGCAACCCATCCAAGTCCATTAAATCGAGCATCCGAATGCCGGTACGTTCCGACTTGTCGGCGTAAGTAGGGCCGATGCCGCGTCCCGTCGTCCCGATTTTATAATTTCCCCGCTGCGTTTCCGATGCTACATCAATTAATCGATGATAGGGCATCGTTACGTGAGCCGTCTCCGAAATCATCAGGGAGGCTGTCGAAATATTCAGTGCCTCTAGCTGATCTAACTCTGCAATTAAAACTTTAGGGTCGATGACCGTGCCGCAGCCGATAATACACTCTTTATCAGGGTAGAGAATCCCAGACGGAATTAAGTGCAGCTTGAAAGTCTGACCGTTGACTACCACGGTGTGACCCGCGTTGACGCCCCCTTGGTAGCGGACAACGATATCTGCGGATTTGCTGAGCAAATCGGTAATTTTGCCTTTTCCTTCATCGCCCCACTGGGCGCCGATTACAACTACGTTAGCCAAGGGTTTCTCGCGTTCTGTTCAGGTTGACACAATCTCCGATTATGTACGAATGCGTCCGAAATGTCAAATAAATTTTTGTTACAATTGAGAGACTTGAGGCTGTATTGCTCTCAAAAACCAACTTCCAGCCCTATCGGGGGACTGGGAAGGGAGAGTAGGAGAGGGGAAGAATGGGTGAGGATTTGACGAGTTTTTAGGGGAATCCCATGTGCAGCTTAAATGTGGAAGAGTTTACCGGCTGGAGGTTGTTGGCTAGTATTTGGGAAAACCCGGTTTCTGACCACTGATGCGTATAGGACTAAATTACAAATTCTTCAATCCTTCAATTCTTCAATCCTTCAATTCTTCAATCCTTCAATTCTTTCAATCTAAAATCTAAAATCTAAAATCTAAAATCGCATGACTTTACACGCTGAGTTGCACCGCCATCTGGGTGGTTCTGTCGTTCCTAGGGTGCTGTGGCGGTATTTCGATCGCCACAATGCTGAGATGGTTAATCGATTTCCGAAATACTCGGAGTTTGAGGAGTTTTACACTCGTCCGCGCAATACTCTCAATGAGTATTTGGAACTGCACACGCTGGTAGAAAGCGTTCAAACTGTTGAGACGTTGCCTTATTTCATCTATCGGTTGATGCGGGGCGCTTACGTGTTTGAAAATCTGGCTTATTTGGAGTTGCGCTATACGCCTTATTTGCGGACTCCAGAACATTTGAATCAGTCAGAACGCATTGATTTGATGGCAGAAATTGTACAGGTTGTGGGCAAGGCAAGTCAAATTAGCGATTGTCCGATTGTTACCAGCCAAATTTTGTGTATGCACTCGCGTTTGCCTTATGAAGTGAATCGGGCGATCGTAGATTTGGCGGCCGGGATGGGAGAATATGTTTGTGCGATCGATCTTGCTGGCGGCGATGATTGTATAGGCGATCGTTTGGATGAGTTTGTCGGATTGTACCAGTACGCGAGGTCGATCGGCATCAAAACTACCGGCCACCTCTACGAAACTACCTCTGGCTGTTATCCCGAACTTCTGCCTTATCTGATGCGTATCGGCCACGGGATTCAAATTCCGTTAAAATATCCCGAACTGCTGCCAGAAGTCGCGCGCAGGGGTCAATGCTTGGAGGTTTGCCCAACTACCTATCTCAAAACGGGGACGTTGCAGGATATGCGCGAATTGAAGGTTGTGTTCGATCGATGTTTTGAAGCTGGTGTCGATATTGCCATTTGTACCGACAACGCGGGATTGCACAACGTGCGATTGCCTTTCGAGTACGAGAATTTGTTAACTTTGGATATCATTGATTTTCGGCAATTGCAAGCGTGTCAAGATGCAGCTTTCCGCCATGCTTTCGCCTGGCCCTACGGGGAGCGGCCTGTGAAAATGCTGACCGGTTTGTTGCAGCATGAGTCTGTCGGTGCGATCGTGAATTAAGATGCGATCGTGAATTAAGATGAGACGGCGGTTGAAACCGTGTCTACACAAAGGAAGTCCGCCTCCGCGGACTGAAGAAAATAAGGTAATTTCAACCGCCCTCCGATCTTCAACCCGCGTCGGCGGGTTTTGTTTGTATAGACGCGGTTTCAACCGCCGTTTGATCGGAACCGTATTGAGTTATATTTGGGAAGCAGAAGCATCAATATAAAAGGATAAAAAAACATGACAAATATGGACGCTTACTGGATGCCGTTCACCGCCAACCGACAGTTTAAAGCGAATCCGCGAATATTGGTTTCGGCAAAAGATATGCACTTTACAAGCGATGATAACCGCTCAATTTTGGATGGTACTGCGGGGCTGTGGTGCGTCAATGCAGGGCACGCCCGCGAGACAATTGCCGAAGCAGTTAAACAGCAGGTTTTGCGTTTGGATTACTCTCCGGCTTTTCAGATGGGACATCCGGGTGCTTTTGAATTGGCGGAACGTTTGGTAAAGATGATTCCGGGCAATTTCGATCGCGTTTTCTTTACTAATTCGGGTTCGGAATCTGTAGAAACAGCGTTAAAAATTGCCATTGCTTATCACCGGGTAAAAGGTGAAGGAACTCGCCAAAGATTGATCGGGAGGGAACGCGGCTATCACGGCGTTGGTTTTGGGGGAATTTCTGTCGGCGGTATCGGTACAAACCGCAAGTTTTTTGGCAGTTTGCTGACGGGAGTCGATCATTTGCCTCACACTCACAATCTCGAACACAATGCTTTCAGCCGCAAACAACCGGAATGGGGAGCGCATTTGGCGGATGAATTGGAGCGGATTGTCGCTTTGCACGATGCGTCTAATATAGCAGCGGTAATTGTCGAACCGGTGGCTGGTTCTACAGGTGTTTTGATTCCCCCGAAAGGTTATTTGGAGCGGCTGCGGGCGATTTGCGACAAGTACGGAATTCTGCTGATTTTTGATGAGGTAATTACCGGATTCGGGCGTTTAGGTTCCAGTTTTGCAACGGAATATTTTGGGGTGGTTCCCGATATTGTGACGGCGGCGAAAGGGATAACTAACGGTACGGTGCCGATGGGGGCGGTGTTTGTGAAAGAAGGCATTTATGATGCTTTTATGAATGCTCCTGAAAATGCGATCGAGCTTTTTCACGGTTATACTTATTCTGGTCATCCTCTGGCTTGTGCGGCTGCTTTGGCGACGCTGGATATTTATGAGGAAGAAAGGTTATTTGAACGAGCCGATAAGATGGCTGGTTACTGGGAAGATGCGGTGCATTCTTTGAAGGGGGTGCGGCACGTAATTGATGTCCGCAATCTGGGACTGGTGGCGGGTATTGAGTTGGAATCTATTGCTGGGAAGCCGGGGAAACGGGCTTTTGATTGTTTCTTGCAGTGCTATGAAAAAGGTTTGCTAATTCGGACTACTGGTGATATTATTGCTTTGTCGCCACCGTTGATTATTGAGAAGGAACATATCGATCGCCTTGTGGAAATTTTGACAGGGGTTTTGCAGGAAATGGAGTAAGATTAAACGAACCGCGAAGACGCGAAGGACGCGAAGGAAGAGAAAGAAAAAGATGTTTTCAGGTAAAAAGTCTACTTAGAAATGATCTCAAATTCGTTGGCATTGGAATTATTAATTTATCTCTTTTCTTCCTCTGCGGTCTCTGCGCCCTCTGCGGTTTAATCATTCCGAAACAACCGTAAACGATATGATAAAGACCTCTCTCTTTCCTTCCTTCGCGTCCTTCGCGTCTTCGCGGTTTATTCAAATATGTTATAATAATTAACAACTAATGACGAATGACGAATAACTATGGTGCAATTAACTGCAAAAATCTCTGCTAACGAGTTAGCAAATTTGGCTGTAGATTTGATTCGGAAAACAGGTTGCGAGTACGGTGATGTGCGTTTTTGCACTTATCGAAGGCAGAATCTTTACGCGCGCGATCGATCTTTAAGTCAACTGTCAGATAATGTAAGTTCCGGTTTTGGCGTGCGGGTGCTTCTAGACGGCGCTTGGGGGTTTGCCGCCAGTCACAGCAAAACACCCGCAGAGGTTGCAAGAATAGTCGCTTTGGCTGTAGAAATTGCTAAAGGCAGCCGCCTAACTCAGAAGGAACCGGTGCGGTTAGTGCCTGTCGAAAAATATGTCGATACCTACATTACTCCCATCACCATTGATCCTTTTTCTGTACCCGTTGCTGACAAAGCCGAACTGCTGCTAACTATCAACGAGAAGCTACTAGCACACGGCGCACAAGGCATCAAAAAAGCTTCTTCTTTTTTGCAGTCCAGCCGCGAAGACAAGGTTTTTGCTTCCACAGAAGGCTCGCTAATCGAACAAACAATCTACCGCAGCTATCCGGGTTTTGACTGTACGGCAATTGCGGGCGGCGATGCCCAAAGTCGCAGTTACGAACGCCCGCCGCTGAATATCGGTTACGAACATATTAATCCAGATGATTTGTTGAGTCAAGTCGAAAGAGTTGCCGCCGAAGCTATTGAGAAAGTCAGCGCTCCCACAGTCCCGGCTGGTATTTGCAAATCCCTGATTCTTAAGCCGACAAATTTGTTTTTGACAATCCACGAATCTGTCGGTCATCCAACTGAATTAGACCGGGTTTACGGCTACGAATCTAATTTTGCTGGCACGAGCTTTGCTACTACTGATAAGTTAAATAAACTGCAATACGCTGCACCTTGGGTGAATTTTAAGTGCGATCGCACTCAACCAGGTGGCCGCGGTACAATGGGTTACGATGATGAGGGCGTAAAATCACAAGAGTGGTACGTTGTCAAGGATGGAATTTTAGTTGATTATCTCACTGACAGAGAGACGGCTTATCGCCTCGGACGCGGTAGCAGCAACGGTTCTGCTTACGCTGACAGTTGGTCTAGCGTGCCGATGGTGAGAATTCCCAATTTGGGATTGGAGCCGGGCCCGGATGGCGGCAGCCATACTGCTACTTTGGCCCAGATGATTGCTGATACGGAAGACGGGATTTTAATCGACGGTATGGGTAGTTATTCGATTGACCAGCAGCGGCGCAATTTTCAATTCGGCGGCGATGCTTTTTGGAAGGTGGAAAAAGGTAAGGTTGTCGGTATGTTGAAGGATGTAACTTATCAGGCGATGACTACTGATTTCTGGAATCAAATAGATGCGATAGGGCCGGCGTCGGAGCTGGTTCAGTGCGGTACTAATATATGCGGAAAGGGCGAGCCGATGCAGGTTGCTCAAATGACTCACGCTTGTGTGCCGGTGCGAGTGAGGGATATTCAAATTGGGGGAAATTCTTAATTAGATTGTAGGTTTTTAAAGTGAGAATTATAAAGGAGCTGTAGGGTGCGTCGCCATCAAAAATCCTCAAAAAAATCTAAAATATCGCAGCGACGCACCTTACTAATTATGACAATTGCGTCCCGGACTGACAACTTAGATGCCCGACAGCTTACTCTCAAACCCAAAAAGGAGTCTCGACGTGAAACTTGAACTTTACCAGCGTGTAGCATTGTGTCGGGATATGCCGCTATATCAGCTAAAAAAAGGTGATGTAGCCATGCTAGTCGATCGGGTACCTCATCCAAGGGAAGGCGAAGATGATGGCTGCGTTCTAGAAATATTTAATGCTTTAGGAGAATCGATTTTAGTTGTGGCTGTTTCTCCTTCAGATGTGGAACCTCTGCGAGCAGATGAAGTGTTAGCAGTACGCTCTTTAGTACAGGCGAGTTAACCGTAGTATTGCACTCCTAAATGATTCAGATAAATTTGTAGGGGTAGTGCTACCCCTACTCCCCGTGGCTACCCCCTATCTATCGGGCAACCACGGGGGGATTGCCCCTACAATAATTATGCAAATGATTTAGGATTGCTATATTGCGGCTAAACCTATTTTCAAATACAACAAATATTCCGGGACTTTAGCTTATGCTCGTAACAACATCGCCCGCACTTTTAAGTGAAGACCAAGCCTTATCTTTAGTAGAAAAAGCAGTCAAACTCTCCAAAGCAGAGGAAGTATTTGTCAGTCTCTCTACTGGCGAGGAATCTCTTTCCCGCTTCTCGGAAAATCAAATCAGCCAAAATATCAGCAAAACTGTATTTAACCTGAGCATTACTAGCTATTTTGGTAACAAAAGCGCCTCTGCTGCTGTTACAGAATTTGATGAAGATGCGATCGCCTCCGCAGTCAAGCGATCGGAAGAATTGGCCCGAATTGCGCCGGCAGACCCCGAATGGATGCCGCTGCTGCCACCTCAAACCTACGATTTGCGATCGCCCGCATTCGACGCAGCAACGGCAACTGTATCGCCTCTAGCGCGGGCCGAAATGGTGCAGCAAGCGTGCGCCAGATCCTCCCAGGGGGGCGCTCATGGTTCGGGCACTTTGAGCACTGAGGCGTCGCTGTACGCGATCGCCTCGTCAACCGGACTCCGCGCCTGCAACCATTCTACAGATGCGGATTTCAGCTTTACTGCTCGCGTTGAAGACGGTTCTAGTTGGGCGAAGATCACTGCTTGGAGTATCAACGAATTGCCGATCGCCCAATTAGCAGAACAAGTGCTCGATCGGGCGAAATCCTCCCGCAACCCGCGCCCCATCACCCCCGGCGTTTATCCGGTAATCTTTGACGGCGCTGCTTTTGCGGGCTTGCTACCGTGGGTGATTTGGGGGCTGGATGCGAGGGCGGCGGATGAGGGGCGATCGTTTATGTCGATCGCCGATGCAGAGGGAAACCGCGCGGGGGAACAAATTTTCAGCCCGTTAGTGCAAGTGCAGCGCGATCCGGCTCATCCTTTGTTGCGATCGAATACTTTTTTCGGCGACGGATTGAGCAATAACTATTTGGAAATCATCAAAGATGGCGTCCCTCAAAGTTTGTCTTATTCCCGCTACTGGGCGGCACAAAAAGGCAAAGAGGCGAAAGGTGCTTATTACCCGATCGTAATGACAGGTTCCGACCAAAGTTTAGCAGATTTAATTGCTCAAACCGAGCGAGGGATTTTTGTCAGTCGAGCTTGGTACGTGCGCTACGTTAATCCGAAAACTTTGGAAGTAACGGGAATGACTCGCGACGGTACTTTTTGGATTGAGGATGGCAAAATTGCTTACCCGATTAAAAACCTGCGTTTCAATCAAGTTTTACCTGATATGTTGCGCGATGTGGATGCAGTTAGTACGGTGAAGCGTTACGGGGGTAGTGTCGTGCCCGGAGTGCGCGTGAAAGCTTTTAATTTCACGAGTATTACTGACAGTTTGTGACTCACACATTTTTAACAATCTGTAGGGGCGGGTTTCACAAACAATCACAGCCAACAAAGAACAATCTCTCAAACCCGCCCCCACTGACAGTTTGTGACTCGCACATTTCTAACAATCTGTAGGGGCGGGTTTCACAAACAATCACAGCCAACAAACAACAATCTCTCAAACCCGCCCCCACTGACAGTTTGTGACTCGCACATTTCTAACAATCTGTAGGGCCGGGTTTCACAAACAATTACAGCCAACAAAGAACAATCTCTCAAACCCGCCCCCACTGACAGTTTGTGACTTGCACATTTCTCACAATCTGTAGGGGCGGGTTTCACAAACAATCACAGCCAACAAAGAACAATCTCTCAAACCCGCCCCCACCCAGATTAATGCGAGTGATTTATCGTAAAGGTAGAGTATTTATTTTGATAGTTAGGATTAAAACCAGCTATTATAGTCATCAGTCTGGTGTCTGTTGTTAGTAACAATGCCCAATTCCCAATTCCCAATTCCCAATTATCAATGAATCAATATTTTGCTACTGTTGCGCGCGGTTTAGAAACAATTGCCGCCCAAGAATTAGAACGTTTAGGGGCCCAGGATGTCAAGCCAGATTTTACAGGGGTTTACTTTGCGGGCGATCGCACTTTATTGTACCGCGTCAATCTGTGGTCGAGAACTATTTTTCGAGTGCTAATGCCGATCGCCGAATTCCGGTGTTACAACTCGGATATGCTCTACCGCGAAGTGCAGAAAATCCCTTGGGACGAATACTTATATCCCGACAATACTTTAGCAGTAAACTGCACCGGCGGCAACGAAAAGTTGAACCACACTCACTTTACAGCTTTGCAGGTCAAAAATGCGATCGCCGACCAACAGCGCCTGCAATTTAACAAGCGTTCTAATGTTGATGTAGAGCATCCCGATTTGCTAATTAACCTTCACATTCATCAAGATAGAGCTATTTTAAGTTTAGACAGTTCGGGCGGCAGTTTGCACCGCCGGGGATATCGACCGGCGATGGGGCTTGCTCCCCTGAAAGAAACCCTAGCTGCGGCTTTGTTGGAGATGGCAGAATGGACGCCTGATTTGCCGTTTTTAGACCCGATGTGCGGTTCGGGAACTTTGCCTTTGGAAGCGACTTTAAAGGGATTGAATATTGCACCGGGATTGTTTCGAGAAAAGTTTGGATTTATGACTTGGCGGGATTTTGACGAACCTTTGTGGGATAAATTGTGGGCAGAAGCGGAAAACAGCGAATTACCGGAACTTAAAGAGGTGATTGCAGGGTGCGATCGCGATTCTGATATGTTAACTCAAGCTCGCACGAACGCGCAGCAAGCCGGTATTTCCGGTAAGATTCAGTTTGCTCAAACCGAGTTATCTCAGTTGGAAGCCCCCGCAGACAGAGGCGTTCTGATTTGCAATCCTCCCTACGGAGAGCGCCTGGGAGATGCTAGCGAATTGGGAGATTTGTACAAGATGTTAGGGGATATTTTCAAGAATCGTTTTAAAGGTTGGAATGCGTTTATTTTGACTGGAAATAAGGAGTTGGGTAAAAAGGTGGGACTCAGGACATCGCGGCGAATTCCGGTTTTTAATGGCTCGATTCCGTGTACTTTGCTCAAATATGAACTGTATTAAATATTTATAGAATATATCTGAGTACACTTGACAAGAGCCAATATTTATTGGAAGAGGCTAGGCTAAATGAAAATCTTTGAAATTGACGACCACAAACTCATCTTAGGAGATGTGTTAGAAGTGCTTGGGAGTGAAATCGAAGACAACTCAATAGATTTAATTTTTGCAGATCCTCCCTATAATATTGGCAAAAATTTCAATGGTTTTAAAGACAAGTGGGAATTTGAAAGCGATTATTTAGAATGGAGTTATACTTGGTTGAACTTATGTATTAATAAGCTCAAGCATAACGGCAGTTTGTATCTAATGGCGTCAACTCAAAGTATGCCCTACTTTGATTTATATTTGCGCGATCGCTTAACAATCCTTTCTCGAATAGTGTGGTATTATGACAGTTCGGGCGTACAAGCAAAAAAATTTTACGGTTCTCTGTACGAACCAATTTTATATTGCGTCAAGGACAAACGAAATTATACCTTCAATTCCTCCGATATTCTGGTAGAGGCGAAAACCGGAGCTGTTAGAAAACTAATTGACTACCGCAAGGCTACACCATCAGTATATAATTCTAAAAAAGTTCCCGGTAATGTCTGGGAGTTTCCGCGAGTTAGATATCGTATGCCTGAGTATGAGGAACATCCTACCCAGAAACCAACATCGTTGTTAGAAAGAATTATCAAAGCCAGTAGTAATGAGGGCGACGTTGTACTAGATATATTTTCGGGAACTTTTACAACATCATTTGTTGCCAAGCAGCTTAACAGAAAGTCAATCGGCATAGAATTACAAGAAAAGTATCTACAAATAGGATTGCGGAGGTTGCAAATTACCCCGGATGAGAGTGAAGAGGCTCTCATGTCTGAAGTCAACTCCGGTGAAGTTTCGCCACAGCAGCTAACACTAAACTTACAGCTATAATAAAAATGGAACATGAATTTACAAAAATAATTAAGACAATTTTAGAGGATAAGTTTGGCGAAGTTGGGTATCAAATCTTGCGTGAAAGCCAGCTAATTTTATATTTGAATATCAAGACTAAATCTTCAAATAAAGGCTCAAAATCAAGAGGAAGTTTTGCCAACTTATACGCAATCTATGTTTTAGTTGAAGATTATTTGGTGAAAAATTTTCATCAGACAGGAATGTATTCAGATTATGAAGGTGCAGTTTATACGAATCTTTTTAAGAGACAGCGTGAATTACCATTCGGGCAAAAGCTTCAAAATCATGGCTTGAACCATAGGATGAATGAAGAATTTAAAAGATATTTTCCCACTTGTGAGTTCATCCCAATTTTGAGAAATCAGAAAAATAACAGGTATTGGTTTAACGAAAATTTATTAAAAGTCAAAATCAATGAGAATGAACACAATATAGCCGAAACAGTAATCCACATAATTGATGCTTACGTTGAAGCTAAGAGAGATAGCTTTGAAAAGTTTATTCAAATTTGTAAAGATGCTCAAAGATTGACCGAGGTTCAAGTCAGAGAATTTATCAAACAAATGGTAGCCCCAAATGTAGATGCTCGAATTTTCGAGATAGTCAGCTACAGTATATTAAAATACTACTACAATGACCGAGTTATTTATTGGGGTTATGCACTAGACAGACTCCAGCAAGAAAATTTAAAGCTGTTTAAAACAGGTAGGACAAATGCTAATGATGGGGGAATTGACTTTGTAATGAAACCCCTAGGACGTTTTTTTCAGGTGACTGAAACTGTAGATGTAAATAAATATTTCCTAGACATTGATAAAATTGAAAGGTATCCGATAACATTTGTAGTTAAATCTTTAGATTCAGATAGGGAAATTAAATCAAAGATTGAAGCACAAGCTCGAAAGCTGTATTCAATAAATGCTATAGTATCTCAGTACATGGAATGTATATAAGAAATAATCAATGTTCCTATTCTGATAGAAAGATTTGAACAAGCTGTTGCAAAAGGGTACTTAAGCAATATATTGAGCGAGATTATTAAGCAGAGCAGAGTAGAATTTAATTATGAAGATGAGGAAGAAAGTTTGGAAATTGAATTATTAGACGTTGCTCTAGAGGATGAATGATTCAGTCATAAAGTCCGCCTGCTTTAGACAATTATTGTTTCCTTACCTTTAACATTTACACCGGCAAAAAAGAAACGTGAGCGGAAACAATCTTCCACCCTTGAGGAAACTTGCGCCACATCTGACTTTGCCGCCCCAGCCGTACTACTCCATCCATTACACGGCGAAATTCCAGCGTCACAGCCGCCGTGTCTGCATCGAATGTCACGACTTTGAGGTTGAACATTTCTCGATCGACATTTACAGGCGATCGTCCTTTGCGAAAAGCCCTCACCTCATCGCTCCCGTAGAGGTTCTCCGTCACCCCAAACCGCACAACTTCCGGCGCATCCCAGAACAAATTATCAAGAGTTTCAATATCATTCGTACAAAGAGCTTTTTCGTATTTTAAATATAGTTCAGTTAACTCAGTCACCACAGCATTATCATTGATAACAGTCATTCGATTTTAGATTTTAGATTTTAGATTTTAGATTGACACCACGGATAAATCCGGGGGCTTGAGGATGCAAGGATTTTGGATTTTGGATTGATTCCACGGATAAATCACGTGGCGGGTACCCTCAAGAAATTATGGGTCATAAATTGTAGAGTTTCAAACTCTTAAATTTCACACGTTTTGTTTGCAATAAGGACTAAAGTCCTTACTACAAACGCAACTAAATTACTGAAAATTAATGCTCAATTTTGAGCGAAATAATCTTGTCACCTTGGCGGATAGCATTGACGACAGACATATCCTCAGTTTTGCCAAAAGTTGTGTGAACTCCATCTAGATGAGACTGGGGAGAATGGCAAATAAAGAATTGGCTACCACCCGTATCTTTACCTGCGTGAGCCATCGATAAAGTTCCTGCCTCATGTTTGTTCGAGTTGATTTCGCACTTGATTTTGTAGCCGGGGCCGCCCGTTCCATTGCCTTTTGGACAGCCACCTTGAATCATAAAGTTAGGAATGACTCGGTGAAAAGCCAATCCATCGTAAAAACCTTTTTCGGCCAAGTCAACAAAATTCTTCACTGTGTTAGGCGCATCCGCATCGAACAATTCCAAATTGATTGTGCCTTTGTCGGTTTCCATTATAGCGCGGGTCATGATTTTTCCTTGCTTCCTAAAATGAGTGTGTTGCCTACGTGTTAATTGCGGACTTCGCTTTTATAACGACAGTTTGAAACCTGTC
The DNA here is from genome assembly GCF_036705125.1 of Microcoleus sp. B7-D4. Classification (NCBI taxonomy): domain Bacteria; kingdom Bacillati; phylum Cyanobacteriota; class Cyanophyceae; order Oscillatoriales; family Microcoleaceae; genus Microcoleus; species Microcoleus sp. B7-D4. The sequence continues at coordinate 20,733 of NZ_JAUBTT010000006.1, read as the reverse complement.
GTTATATTGTGGCTTTCAGAAGTGTAGCATATTCCGGCAATTCTCATAAGACTTATGTGCGCTTTCTGAGGAAACCCGGTTTATTCCGAGATTTCTGGTTAGCAAAGCCCATATTTTCCCAGACACCGGGTTTGTTACCGTCAGTCATGTTTTAATCGTTGGTCACTTGCGGGCGATCGGGTTCTTCCTGAATATCGCTCATATTAAAAATGAAAGGAACCCGACTAGAACCGCTGCCCATAACCAGCACTTTTGGCATCTGAGCGCCGCCGCTTCTCCAAGCTTCGATCGCCTCTTTTTGCAGCACTAAATCGCCGCCCTGAGCCTTCAAAGTTTCAGCCAAAAGTCTTTGAGCTTCAGCCCTACCTTGAGCGCGGTTAATGTCAGCTTGAGCCTGCTGTTCTGCTTCCTGAGCCACATAAACAGCCCTTTGCGCTCGCTGTTCAGCAACCTGTTTCTCCTCAACCGCTTTCGCAAAATCTGTGGAGAATCGAATGTTAACAACGCTCGTATCGAGTACGATTACATCATACTTTGATAGCCTTTCCTTCAGCGCAGTATCAAAGTCTCGCTTCAGTTCACTTCTTTGAGTAATAGATTGTTCGGCGGTTCTCAGTGCAGCCGCTGTTTTAAATGCTTCTTGCGTCTGAGGAGCAATAATTTTTGAGACTATATTCTCCAAAGTTCCTTGAGTCCTTCTGATCTCCACTATTTTCTCAGCATCGAGGCGAAAATTGATCGCAAAACTAGCATTTAAATCCTGAAGGTCTTTAGTAGCACTCTGGGCGGGAACTTCAAATTTTTGCACTGTTACATCGTACACATCTACCTTGGATATCAACGGGGGTCTGAGATGAAACCCCTCTAACAATGCTCCATCTGTGGCTTTTCCTAAAACGCTAACCACCCCTGCTTCACCGGGATTGATAACGACGAAAGAGTTTAATCCGAGGAGTAGCGCGCCTACTAATAGAATCCCAGCGATTGCTGATGATATGCTCTGGAAACTTTGACTTTTCAACTTACACGCTCCTTTGTTATAATTCCATTATAATGGTTAAATAGATTGGGTCGCCTCTAAAGTCTCAAATCTCAAAGGGATGGGCTGATGCTCAAAATTGTTAAATATCCTAGAACTTATCACATCGAAGGTTCGCGTTTCCAACCGGGTGATGAAGACCTCGACAGCGTGCCATTTAGCGCCCTGATCGATCGCCCTCTAATTATAGAAGAAAAGGTAGACGGCGCTAATACAGGCATCAGCTTCGCACCAGATGGACAAATGCTGCTGCAAAGTCGCGGCCACTATCTCACCGGCGGGCCGAGGGAAAAACATTTTAACTTATTCAAACAATGGGCTTTCAGTCTCAGCGGGGCGCTGGGAGAAGTGCTGGGAAATCGCTACATTCTTTACGGCGAATGGCTGTATGCCAAACACACTGTTTTTTATGATTTTTTGCCGCACTATTTTATGGAATACGATGTGCTCGACTTAGAAACCAGTCAATTTATGAGTACAGAATCCCGCCGCAAGTTGTTAAGCGGACTGCCGTTAGTGTCCGTTCCCGTGCTGTTTTCGGGAGTCCTGAAATCTCCAAAGCAAATGATGCAGTTTATGGAAAAATCTAATTTTATTCAACCTGGACATTTGGAACGCTTGCGTTTGTACTGCGGGGAATTGGGATTAGATGAGGAGCGGTGTTTGAAAGAGACTGACAAGAGCGATATTATGGAAGGTTTGTATATTAAAGTAGAGGAAGACGGAATTGTCAAGGCGCGTTACAAATACGTGCGTGCCAGTTTTTTAACAGCGATTAAAAACGCCGAAGGACATTGGCTCAATCGCCCAATTGTACCCAATATTCTGCGTCCCGGTGCAGATTTATTTAATTTCACAGGACTTGCGCCCTAACTATAACTATTATAATACTCGGCGGTTTAAACCGCGACTACACAAACGAAGTCCGCCTTCGCGGACTAAAAAATAAAGGTGCCAATTCGACATCTTACTATATTAACAAAGAGGTGAAACCATGACTGCTCTATTATCACAATCCCCAACTTGGACTTTTCCCTTTTGTCCCGAACCCCCCGATTGGTTTCTGGAGTGGGACAGCATTCAAAATCATTTCGATTGGATTCAAAACTTAAAAGGATGCCAGCAAGACCCGATTTATCACGCGGAAGGAGACGTTTTAATTCATACCAGAATGGTCTGCGAAGCATTAATATCTTCCCCGAATTGGCGGCAACTTCCCGAAAAAGAACGATCGATACTTTTTGCCGCCGCTTTGCTGCACGATGTCGCCAAACCCGCCTTTACAACAATAGAAGCCGACGGCAGAATTAGTTCAAAAGGTCACGCCCGCCAAGGTGCGAGAATGGTCAGACAAATTTTATCTCAATTCGACCCGCCCGTGCAGTTTGAGATTCGCGAAACAGTTGTGGCGATCGTCCAATTCGGTAGTTTACCCATCTGGCTGATCGACAAACCCAACCCCCAGCAGTCTGTAATTAAAGTCAGTCAAGTTGTCCGCTGCGATTTCCTCGCACTTTTAGCCGAAGCAGACGTGCGCGGCCGACAGTGTAGCGACAGACAAGAATTGCTTGATAAAATAGAACTATTTCGGGAGTTTTGTCAAGAAAATAATTGTTTGGATTCTCCCCGACAATTCCCCTCCGCACACAGCCGATTTATCTACTTCCGCAAAGAGAACGGAAACCCGGATTACGAAGCATTTGACGACACTAAATGTGAAGTAATTTTGATGTCGGGCTTGCCGGCAAGTGGTAAAGATTATTGGATTCAGAAAAATCTCCCAAATTTGCCAGTAATCTCGCTGGATGCACTGCGAAAAGAGATGAATGTCCCTCCCGACGAAACCCCTGGAAATGTGGTGACAGCCGCCAAAAAAAGAGCGCGAGAATACATGGATGAGGGGCGTTCTTTTGTGTGGAACGCCACGAATACAACTAAACAAATGCGGCAGCAATTAATTAATTTTTTTGCTGCTTACGAAGCGCGCATTCGCATTGTTTATCTAGAAGTACCTCTAGAAGAAATATTGCAGCGGAATAGATCGCGCACAGCAACTGTACCGGAAGCAGTCATTCGCAAATTAGCTGCGCGCCTAGATATTCCCGATCGCACAGAAGCCCATCAGGTAGAGTGGATTTTGAGCGATCGCGCTTAATAGTGGCAATCCACCCGCGATCGCCCGTATTACTTCAACGCGCTACCAATTCCTTTTTCCCTAAAATAGAATCGTCATAATGCGCCAACAAATCAGCAGGGTGATCGTAAATTGCCGCAGCATTTGCCAGCGAAGCATCATCGAAACCTCCGCACCGAAAAGCAATTACTGGCACCCCGCACTTGCCCGCAGCTTCGATATCGTAAGGAGTATCAGCTAACATCACCGTCTGACTCGCTTCCATCTGCAATTTGCTCAAAGCAGCTTCCACAATATCCGGTTCCGGTTTAGAAGCTTCCGCATCACTCGATGTCGCCGCTTGCGCTTGATCCAATAAATCGTCAACTTGTGCAGCTTTCAGCAAACCGGAAAGTTCTTCGGTGGTAGCTGAAGTAGCAATAATTAGCCGCAATCCTTCTTGCTGCATTTTTAACAGCAAATCCCGCGAACCGGGGGTTGGTGAAAGATCGGGAGAAAAGCGGTTAATAATCAGTTCTTTGCGCCGCTGTGCAATCTTTTTCCCGTCGCCTGCTTCGTCGGAAAGTCCTGATACCATTTGGGGTATAACTTTGTCGCCTCCCATGCCAATTAGCGGGCGAACTTTCTCGAACGGCACCTCGTAGCCGTAAGCCGCAAATGACTCTACCCAAGCTTGAGCGTGGGCGTCATTGCTGAGCGTCAGAGTACCGTCAATATCGAGAATTACTGCTTGCAGTTGCATAACTTATTTATTGTTAGTTATTAGACTTCGGGTCAAAATCTGGTTTGTAGTAAGGACTGAAATCCTTAACTAATTAATTAGCCAATCATGTAGTAAAGTTCTTACTACGAAGGTTTGGGTTCGTAGTAAGAACTTTAGTTTTTGTTAGGTTAGGAGTAAGCACTTTAGTCCTTCATTACTTAATTACTCGATCGGGGACAGGAAACTCCATTACTAACTTTTTGATTGGCTATACCATGCCAGTGCCGTGCAATTTTGGTTCTGGCGGCGGGGGTACTGGTTCTGGCCCTAACGGTTGGGGATTGGGTACATATTCAAACTCGCCTTTGCCGTCCATTGATTTGCCTTTCGCCCAGCGTCCCTCGCTACTTTCGGAACCTTCAGAATGATTCCAAAACTGATAAGCAAATTCTGACTTTTCCAACTCCTGCGGGAAGGAACTCGGAACAGGTGTTGTTTCCATTCCCGAACTTTCTAAATCTTCGATCGCCGCCAGCCACAAATTTTGGTGCATCGTGTCGCGGGCGATCATAAAACTCAGGGTGTCTTTGACGCCCGGATCGTCTGACATTTCATACATCCGCACAGCCTGCAATCTTCCTTGCGATTCGGCGTGCAAATTCGAGCGAAAATCTGCTAAAAGATTGCCGCTAGCAACGATATAACGGCCGTTCCAGGGATACCCTACGCTGTCGCTAGGAAGTGCGCCCAAACCCGATACAATTGCGTGCTGCGGATTCATGCTGGCGGCGATCGCATCTCGCGGGCTGTTTCCACCCATCACAGCACCCACCACAGCATCCTTGAAACCTTCTTCTTGCAGAGATACAGGAGCGTTATCTAACAAGTGAGCAATCATAGTTGCTAACATCTCGATATGCCCGATTTCTTCTGTACCAACATCAAGCAGCATATCGCGATATTTGGCAGGGCCTCGGCAGTTCCAACCTTGAAATAGGTACTGCATCATCACAGTCATTTCGCCAAATGTACCGCCAATTAGTTCTTGTATCTTCTTGGCGTAAACGGCATCTGGCTTTTCTGGTCTTTTGTAATACTGTAGTGGCTTCTTATGGTAAAACATGGGGGATTCCTCCCAGGGTTGTTTGATTAACTTTCATTAGTTTTAACGCTGCCCGTGAGGGAGGGAATCAGCTTTTAGTCATAAAGAAATTCAATCAAACCCGGTTATCTTTATCACTTTAGTTTAATGCGGTTTCTCGCGCCCGCGAACTAAAGACTATATGAAATTTGGTCGATCGTACATTCTATTTAAACAAACACAGCGCTGTGTCCTCCTGGTGTCAAAAAACACGTCAAAACCGCCCTCCTGCAGAGGTTTTAACCCCTGTGGGAGGGCGGTTTTTCGGGTTTAGCTGACAGCTATGTGCCCAAGGAGTGTCAACTTAAGAGTGAAACCCAGCCAGAGACTGCTGTTTGACCATTAAATCTAGATCACCCTGGCGCCCCCCTTAAGAAGGGGGGGACAAGAGTCTTCTCAAAGTCCCCCTTCTTAAGGGGGATGCGAGGGGGATCTAGACTTAGCGTAAAAACGAGATTTCTCAGGGGTTTCAGTCTTAAGTTGACACCAATGCTATGTGCCGTGTCCCTACCCCTAGCTTCCCGGCTAGGGGGAATGTCTTGAATCAATGAGTTTGATAATTTTCCTCAGTCCAACAACGGGGCAGAGTTTCACCGGAAGGAAACACTAAATTACTTTTTGGAAAAGTTGCTGTTTCTTGCTCTTCTTGACCAGCTTGATTTTTTCCCGGCACTTCATTTTTTGTAGGGCTGATTAAAGCATCTACATCGAGGATTTCTATCAAGTCGCCTGATTCTTTTTCTTGTAAAAGCATAGTTTTTCCGTGAAGGGTAAATGCGAGTTAGGGTTTGAGGACAACTTTGATGCAGTTGTCTTTTTTGTTTTTGAAAATGTCGTAGGCGTGGGGCGCTTCATCCAATTTCATTCGGTGCGTAATTACGAATGACGGGTCAATTTCGCCTTTTTGAACGCGATCGAGCAAAGGCCGCAAATAGCGGTGAACGTGCGTCTGTCCCATTTTCATGGTCAAGCCTTTGTTGAAAGCTGCACCTAATGGCACTTTGTCAACGAAGCCGCCGTAAACGCCGGGAATTGACACTGTGCCACCCTTGCGACACGCGAGGATTACTTGTCGCAGGGCCGTAGGTCGATCGCTCTCCAACCGCACGGCTTGCTTAGCTTTGTCGTACAAAGCGTCGAGACCGGTGCCGTGGGCTTCCATCCCCACCGCGTCGATGCAAGAGTCGGGCCCGCGTCCCCCCGTCATTTCGGTGACGGCTTCCCCGGCGTCCATTTCTTCGTAATTGATGATTTCAGCTTTGGCCGCAGCCGCCATTTGCAAGCGTTCCGGTACGCGGTCGATCGCAATTACTCGATCGGCCCCCAGCATAAACGCGCTTCTGATTGCAAATTGTCCCACCGGCCCGCATCCCCAAACTGCTACAGTATCCCCCGGCTGAATGTCGCAGTTTTCGGCCGCCATGTAACCCGTAGGAAAGATATCGGTGAGGAACAATACTTGTTCGTCAGAAAGTCCGTCGGGAATTTTTAAAGGGCCGACATCTGCAAACGGAACCCGCGCGTATTCTGCTTGGCCTCCTGCATAGCCGCCCGTTAAATGCGAGTAGCCAAACAGTCCCGCCGGCGAATGACCGAACATTTTTTCAGCCAGCCCAGCATTGGGGTTGGAGTTGTCGCACAGCGACCACAAATCGCGGTTGCAAAAGAAGCAACTGCCGCAAGAAATAGTAAAAGGAATGACCACGCGATCGCCCTTTTTTAAGTTCTTGACTTGGCTGCCGAGCTCGACTACTTCCCCCATGAATTCGTGCCCCATGATGTCGCCCGATTGCATTGTCGGGATGAAGCCATCGTAGAGGTGCAAATCTGAGCCGCAGATTGCTGTAGACGTGATTTTAACTATCGCATCGCGCGGGTTGATAATTGTTGGGTCTGGTACATTATCAACTCGCACATCATTTGCTCCGTGCCAGCAAAGAGCCTTCATTATTTCGTTCTCCTCTAGTTAACTACTAGCTAGCAGATTTTTGATTGTAAATCTTAAACTTACTACGCCGATTAATTAGTAACTTGGATTTTTTTAATTTTAATCATATAAAATATATTTTATCTCTATCCAAGGTATAATTTACAAATCTATCTTCCGGCTGTTTTCAATAACAAAAATGTAAAGTTTCTCCTCCTACTAAAGTGCGGGAGATTTCACATTGTTCTGTTAACCACCAACATTTATAGCAACCACGCCCGACGGTTAGGACGTTCTTAATTGCTGAAATCCTTGCTTCTTCCTTCTCTCCTAGATAACTAAAGCCTTCTTCCTTCTGCCATAACAGCTAACAACTACATAGCTGAGATTGTTTTTGTCGATCGCCGATCGCTCTCATCTCACAAAAAATAAGTTTTTCTCACTTTATCTCACTAAGACCGATATTTTGGCTCACTTTAGATAAAAAGCGACCGAAAACTTCTCAAGTATAAAGCGGGTTTATAGATTATTAAGCAGGGCGCGTGACTTTTGTATAGCTCAATACTCCGCCCAAATCTTGAGAATTACGCACCCTGCTTAAGGAGGATTAATCGTCAAATATTGTATATTAGTTAGAGCTAAAAGCCGAGCTTGCGCTAAAGTTGTTAAAGATTAAAATTTATCGATCGCCTTTTATGCCTTACACTGCATCTACCCCAACAGATCCCAATCAACCCAACATCCGCAATGCCGACCACCGCCTACTAGAATTCACCAAGCTGACGCCGATGATGCAGCGGTATGTGGAAGTGAAAGAACAGTATCCCCACGCACTTTTATTGTTTCGAGTCGGAGATTTTTTTGAGTGTTTTTTCCAAGATGCAGTTACTATTTCGCAGGAATTAGAACTTGTTTGTACTAGCAAAGAAAGCGGCAAGGAAATTGGCAGAGTGCCGATGACAGGAGTGCCGCACCACGCCCTAGACCGCTACACTTCAATGTTAGTAGAAAAAGGCTATGCAGTGGTAGTTTGCGATCAAGTTGAAGATGCCTCGATTGCTGCTAAAGAAGGCCGCCAAGTCAAGCGAGAAATTACCCGCATTCTCACTCCCGGAACTTTGACTGATGACGGAATGCTCAAACCCCGACAAAATAATTTTTTAGCAGCAGTCGTCATCGCTGGGGAACATTGGGGATTGGCTTATACAGATATTTCTACGGGAGAATTCGTCACTACCCAAGCAGACAGTTTAGAACAATTAACCCTAGAATTGCTGCGCTTGCAGCCTTCGGAAGTCTTGGTACCGACTAATGCGCCGGATTTGGTGACTATGTTGAGGCCCGGAGAGAAATCCGAGCATTTGCCCGATTGTTTGCCGAATTCGTTTTGCTATTCTTTGCGATCGCAAATTCCGTTTAGTTTGTCCGAAGCAAAACAGAGAATTCTACAAAAATTCAAAGTGCGATCGCTCGAAGGTATGGGATGCGGCCACCTTTCCCTCGCAGTGCGCGCCGCCGGCGGTTTGCTGCAATATATCGAAGAAACTCAAAAGGAAAAAGCAGTTTCTTTGCAAAGATTGCACACTTACACTCTCACCGATTTTCTCATACTCGACTACCAAACCCGCCGCAATCTCGAAATTACTCAAACAGTGAGAGATGGGGTTTTTCACGGTTCGCTGCTGTGGGCGATCGACAAAACCAGCACCGCAATGGGAGGCCGCGCTTTGCGCCGCTGGGTGCTGCAACCTTTGCTCAACATTAAAGGCATTTGCGCCCGACACGACACGATTCAAGAATTAGTAGAAAATAACGGTCTGCGCCAAGATTTGCAGCAGTTGCTGCGCCAAATTTACGACATCGAAAGACTGACAGGCCGCGCCGGTTCTGGAACAGCTAGCGCGCGGGATTTGGTCGCTTTAGCTGATTCTCTCTCGAAACTGCCGGAATTAGCTTCGATCGCAGCCCAAGGGATCTCGCCCTATTTGAAAGCGCTGCAAAATGTACCGCCACTTTTAGAAGAATTAGCAAGTAAAATTCACGCTCATTTAGTTGACGAACCGCCGATTCATTTAAAAGAAGGAGGTTTGATTCGATCGGGAATCAATGCCATGCTAGATGAAATGCGCCACACTGCATCAGCCGACCAAGAATGGATTGCAAATTTAGAAGCTACCGAGAGAAAACGCACGGGAATTTCTAATTTAAAAGTAGGCTACAATAAAGCTTTCGGCTATTACATCAGCATTACCAAATCGAAAGTAGACCAAGTGCCGAAGGACTACACCCGTAAGCAAACTCTCACCAATGAAGAACGTTATAGCACTGAAGAATTAAAAGAAAGGGAAGTGCGAATTCTGACAGCACGGGAAGATTTAAATCAATTGGAATACGATATTTTTGCTAAAGTGCGATCGGAGGTAGGAGAACACGCCGAAATTATTCGCAACGTTTCCCGCGCCGTGGCGGCGGCAGATGTTTTGTGCGGTTTGGCCGAAGTAGCAGTTTACCAAAATTACTGCCGCCCGACTATGACAGAAAGTCGGGAAATTAAAATTATTGAAGGTTGTCATCCTGTGGTGGAAAAGTCTTTGCCGCCGGGATTTTTTGTACCTAATTCTGCTTTTTTGGGTCGGGAAGAATCGCTAAACCGCCCAGATTTAATTATTTTAACCGGGCCGAATGCTAGCGGGAAAAGCTGCTACTTGCGGCAGGTGGGTTTGATCCAGTTAATGGCGCAGATGGGCAGTTTTGTGCCGGCGAAAGCTGCGAGTTTGGGAATTTGCGATCGCATTTTTACCCGCGTCGGCGCAGTAGATGATTTGGCAACAGGTCAGTCTACGTTTATGGTAGAAATGAACGAAACTGCAAATATTCTCAATCATGCGACGCCGCAATCCTTGGTTTTGCTAGATGAAATTGGCAGAGGAACGGCAACCTTTGACGGACTTTCGATTGCTTGGTCTGTGGCAGAATATTTAGCAACTGAGATTCGGGCGCGGACAATTTTTGCGACTCACTATCACGAGTTAAATGAGTTAGCTTCTATTTTAGATAATGTCGCAAATTATCAAGTGACAGTGAAAGAATTGCCGGATCAAATCGTATTTTTGCACCAAGTTCAGCCGGGAGGTGCTGACAAATCTTACGGAATTGAAGCGGGCAGATTAGCTGGTTTACCGCCGTCGGTGATTGACCGGGCGAGACAGGTGATGAAGCAGATTGAGAAACATAGTAAAATTGCGATCGGGCTGCGGAAAGGTGTTAAAAAAAATGGTAAAAAAGAGTCGGAGGGCGAACAGTTGGATATTTTTGACGATTGAAATGATCGAGCGCTCCGAATCCAGGACTTAGCTATCAACTCTATTTTAAGGTCAGTAATCCCCAGATTACTGACCTTAAAATGACGAAAGTGTGATACTATTTTTGCAGATATCAAAAGCTTTAAATAGGAGGATGAGATGCAAGGCAAAAGATTTATCCGAACTCTTAGCTTAAAAAACTTTCTATCCTACGGAAGTGAAGGAGAGGAAATAGAACTTCAACCCCTGAATGTGTTAATTGGTCCCAACGCATCGGGCAAGTCCAACTTGATCGATGCCGTGGGGATTTTACAGTCAACACCCAATGATATAAATACTCCATTTCGGCAAGGAGGCGGTATTGGCGAGTGGCTTTGGAAAGGTGATGAAAAAAATTCCAACAATATTCCAACAGCTACAATCGAGGCAACCGTAGATTACCCTGAAGAAACTATCCCCTTACGCTATCAAATCTCTTTCACGATGGAAGGTCCAAAACTACAAATTGTAGATGAATATGTAGAAAATGAATTAGAATTAGATCCAAATTATGAAGATGTATATTTTTTCTACCGCTATGAAAATGGAAATCCAGTCTTAAATATTAGAAATGTCTCAGCAGAGGGAAAAGGTACATACACTAATAGGAGTCCACGCCATCTTCGCCGTGGCGAGATAAATCCTTCTCAATCAGTTTTGTCCCAAAAACAAGACAAAGATTTTTACCCTGAGTTAGCCTATTTAAACAATCAGTTTTCCAATATCCGTATTTATCGGGAATGGAATTTAGGCAGGTACACGCCACCAAGAAAGCCCCAACCATCTGATTTACCAAATGACTTTCTTGAAGAAGATGCAAGTAACCTTGCTCATGTTTTGAACAATTTAGAATACCAAGGTATTAAACCTTTGCTAATCGAGCAGTTGCAAAAGTTTTACGAGGCAGTAGGTGACATCATAACTAAAATTGAAGGTAGTACAATACAAACATTTCTAAGGGATAAAAACTTCAATCGACCAATTCCTGCTACCCGTTTATCAGATGGTACCCTTCGTTATTTGTGCTTGCTGACTTTACTTTGCCACCCAAGTCCACCGCCCCTGATTTGTATTGAAGAACCAGAATTAGGGTTGCATCCAGATATCTTATCGACTGTTGCTGAATTGCTAATTGCGGCATCTAAAAGAACTCAAATAATTGTTACTACTCATTCTGATGCTTTAGTTTCTGGTTTGAGTGAAGTTCCCGAATCCGTCTTAGTTTGCGAACAGAATAACACAGGCAGTCACTTGCGCCGTCTAGAGCCTCAGCAACTTAAAAAGTGGCTGGAAAAGTACACTCTAGGAGATTTGTGGCGGATGGGACACATCGGAGGAAACCGATGGTAAGGGAGATTCGTATTTATATTGAAGGCATTGGAGATGAAAGTGAAGATGAAAGTACAACAGAAAATATACCTCAACAACGTCCGGGATTTAGGAGTAAAATTCCGGCAGGAAAAGAGACAACAGCGGGGCTGCGAGCGGGTTTTGTTCATCTCTTCAAATAACTCTACGATCTCGCAGAGAGCAAAGGCATAAAAATCCTGTCAATCATGTCTGGATCTCGCGGCGATGCTTGCGAAGATTTCCTAATGAGTATGGAATCTTATCCAGATGCTTTTAATGTTTTGCTTGTTGATTCTGAATCTCCTGTTCCTGAAACTCACACACCTTGGGAGCATTTAAGGAGCAGAAAAGAAGACCAACCTTGGATTTTGGCGACCCAGGGGCGTGATGATGCCTGTTGCCACTTAATGGTACAAACTATGGAGGCTTGGTTTATTGCTGATATTGATGCTTTAAGCAAGTTTTATAAGGGCGGATTTAAAGAAGATTATCTTCACAAAAGGCAGGGAAATCAAAGCGTGGAGAAAGTTTCAAAATACAACCTGAGTCAGTGGCTGAAATCAGCCACTAATAAAACCTCTAAAGGTAAATATCACAAAACACGACACGCTCCCAAACTGTTAGAACTTTTAGATGTTGACAAGGTACGCAAGGCTTCTCCTAGTTGCGATCGCCTTTTCACAACAATAATTACCAAAATCCTAGAAGAGACATAAATACATTGCGTGTATGTAATCCCTATTTACTTGCTATTTTGTAACTTTCTTACCTCTTTGTGTACGCTCATCCCAATTTCCAAAGCCTCATTCAGCAACCGCCCGTATTCAGTCGCCCGATTGCTCACATCCACCGCCATCAAAGCAGCCAAATTACTTTCAATATTAGCAAATAACTCGTAACGGCGGTCGATAAATTGCTGATTTTCCCTGAGAATCCTCTCTGTTTTCAAAGCACAGACTAAACTTTCTCTAGTAATTTTTAATGCCTCAATTGCATCTCCTCGGTTAATTAAATTGGCTTGTAAATTGCCAGCAGCCGTTAGGCGATCGATAATATCTAAAGCCTGAATCACCTCATGATACTTCTCAACTTCATCCAGCAGACCGGCTAGCGTTGCCAGAGGCTTGGCCTTAACCCATTTATAGACATTCCAAGCCACAGTAATCGCCAGCGACAAACCCAAAGTTATTTGTAAAACCCGGACAAATATCTCAGCATCGCTAAATGAACCAACCTTATGTTGATTAGCCAGTAAAGCAATCGGCAGCGAAACAACTAATGTCAGGCAAAATATCAGCAACTCATTCAACAAAAGAGAAAACAGCTTTTTCCCGTCCCGGAGTGCAGCATGTCGGTAAAAATCCGCTGCAAAACCGTCGCTCAAAGCTATTCCGCTCAAATCCTCCAACTCCTTCTCAGGAATTTTTAACTGTTCCAAATCCGCTTGTATCACTCTTTAAAAGCTCCTTAAATTCGGATTAATTACGATCCTCCCAGAGACATAATTGATTGCCACAGACTCATATAAAAATTGCTTTCTCGGTTTCGGAAGAGTTGAAAAGCCATTCCCGACGACCCAAAAAACGGTCTCAGCGTCCATCCCAACTGAGTGCCAACAAACGCATATAGTCCCAACCAAAAGCGCAAAATATTTAGCCTGATGTCTTTGCCTTCGGCATCTTGTTCAGACAGAAAGTGCATTCCTTGATAAATGAAACTTACTCCCAAAAATCCTGTGATTGCCATAATAGCAACATTCAACACTAGAAAAAAATTGTAATTGGTACTGCTCAGAAGAAAAAACAGACTAACAGGTGCAAATCCAAACAACAAAACGCTAATCATCGCCATCGCTGTCATCAACAATGTCAAATACTGCTCAAAAGTTCGTTTTGAACCAAACATGACATTAAAAAAGTAAAGTGTGGGAAAGCAGATAATCAGCGTCAGCAAGTAAAGTGCTGGCAACTTAATTGCTGAAACCAGACATTGCATCCACGTACTAGAGGCACCTAATATCGCTCCGTAAATGGCAAAAAATACGGTACTAGAAATCAACAAACCGAAAATTTTAGATTTGAGCTTGACACCTTGGCGAATTTCTTCGAGAAACTGTTGCCGTTCCCGCAGCAAATACATTACTACTGAAAAATATTTCACGGGCCCTCCTTGTGACTGATGCGACTCCGAATCAGTCATAACTCAAGCTGAGTTCGATCGGCAAGCTTGTCAAATCAGGGCACTCTATGTTAACCAATTGTTCTTGTACCGAGCTCACCACAAGCTCAGATGTGGAGGCGTTTTGAGAGATACTTGCAAACCTCAACGGCTCAAACTGAATACAGTTATGCTTTGTATTCAATTTGTATTCATTTGTCTCCAAATTGTCTCCACAAAGGGCGATCGGGTAGTCATTTGATACTCAGTTGATACTCAGTTTGGTCGTTCCGTAGTCAAATCGTAGTCATTTTGTCTCCAATTTGTATCCAATTTCTAGTCAAGTTGACCCCGCCAAAACCCAAAAAATCAGCAATAAAAAACCTCAAACCGTTGATTTCTCGTTAGTTTGAGGTTTTTATAGGCGCAAGCGGGCAGCGGGAATCGAACCCGCATAATTAGCTTGGAAGGCGCTAGGCGCAAATGGTCACAAGCTTTATCTGACAAGGCTTAGGGCAAAACTCTTATTCTCATTGGTGGTTTTTCTAGTCATTCTCTAGTCAGTTGAGTAAAATTGAGGGGTCTAGCTTGGGTAGTAAAACATGACCAAAATTTTGGAATTTAGTAGAAAAGCTTCCAAGGGTTCTGTTGTTGTTGGGACTGACAAGGGGAGGTTGCGCTTGCAGATGCCGAGGCATCTTTGTGGAGGTAAGCAAAAATTCCTATATCTCAATTTGGCTGACACCGATGAAAACCGAGAGCTGGCAGAAGCTAAAGCACGGGTGATTGAATCCGACATCAAGTTTGAGCGGTTTGACCCCACACTCAAAAAGTACAAGTCACAGACTCACCTGACTGTTATTGAGACAGTCAAGCCTAATCCGGAACTGACACTGACTAAGCTGTTTGCTAAATATTTGGAATTCAAGAAACCAGCACTCAAGGCCACAACTTTTAACTACTTGGTAACAGGCATTCAAAGCTATGTTGACCGTTGCCCCTACCAGCCTCTATCAGAGGACTGTGCTTTGCAGGTACGCGCTTGGCTGTTGGAAGATACGACTAACAGCATGACTAAAAGGATTTTGACTCACCTAAATGCAGCGGTGAAATGGGGGATTAAGTTCAAGATTGTTAAGGGTTTAACTGTATCCCCGTTTGAAGGGCTGGCAGCGGAATTGCCTAAGCACAACTGGGAAAGTGACCCGGAACCGAACGCATTTACAGCGCAAGAAAAAGAGCTGGTATTGGAGGCTTTTAAGAACCATAGAGGTACTTGGAATGGGAGGGGAGAAACCGGGCAAAAGTTTTGTTTTTACTACCCGATGGTGCAGTTCTGGCTGCTGACTGGATGCCGTCCGTCAGAAGCTGTTGGGTTGAGGTGGTCTGACATTGCTACTGACTTTTCTCACATTGTGTTTAATGGGAGTATACAGCACCCAAGCGGTAAGGAGACAAGGGTTGACGGCAGTAAAAACAACAAACGGCGTAAATTTCCTTGCAATCAAGAACTGGTTCAGTTGTTGAAAGGTATCAAGCCACAAAATCTGACAGACAAGGATAGGTTGGTATTTCCATCACCTATTAAGGGCGGGGCGATTAATTACAACAATTTCAGTAAACAGGTATGGCATAAATTGGTTGACCCGATTACCGAAAAAACCAGGCAACATGAACAGGGTTCTAAGACTACTACCCCTTACTCTTGCCGGGATACTTTTATCAGCGAACAAGTTGGCAAGGGTGTACCGAGTGCGGTTGTGGCTAAATGGTGCGATACGTCGGAAAGGGTGATTAATGCTGTCTATTTAGACGGCAAGATTTTGGAGCATTTACGCCCGCTTTGATGCTATTAGGATGTTGATTCTACGGGCAACTTTTGCGAAACAAAACTTTACACTTCCTGTGTTGACAAGGAATTGGAAGTCTGCAATCGTGAGTAACTAAGGAAGATTGATGCGCGGTTGACGAGCACTTGCAATGCTAGCCAAACCACGACTTCCCCAAACGTTCGAGTACAACGGTTGGAGCCGATAAATTATGACATTTTTGGACGGTTGTCTTTGCGGACGATCGCAACTCTTAATGATTGAGTTTGCGAGGTTTTGTAATGACTGAGTTATCAATTTTCAATTTTGAGAGCCAAGAGATAAAGGTGTTCGGTTTAACCGAACCCCTTGAGTGGTCGGCCGCCGATGTGGGTGCTGTTTTGGGAATCAGTAAAAGCACCTTGTCGGAACGCCTGAGCAAGATGCCTGCAAACTGGAAGGGTGTTCATTCGATGATCACCCCTGGTGGCCCTCAACAAGTTCTCACCGTAACTGAGCCCGGTTTGTACGAACTTATTTTTCGATCGGACAAACCAGCGGCGCAGCGTTTCCGAGTTTGGGTTTTTGAGGAAGTGCTGCCGAGCATCCGCCGGACGGGAAGCTATTCTCATTCCGCTCCTGAACAGGTTTTTGACCCCCAATTATCTCAGTTCATAGAGCTTGCACAGAGCCAAGTTGATGTCATCAACGAACAGCAGAAAATGCTGGCAGAACAGCAGAAAATGCTGGCAACAGCCCTAGCTAGCCTGGATAAGACCAAGGCAAAGGACAAGAAGCAGCCCAAGTGGACACCGCGCAGTACCAGTCATTTGATGGAATTTGTCCGTGAAGTCGGTTTGGAATATCAACCCGAAGGTAAGGTTTACGTTTCTGACCTCTGGCAACAGTTGCGCGACTGGTACATCAAGACTGGGGTGCTGAAGGTTGAGACTGTGAAGGGCAAAGAAAAGTTGACTTGGCGGGACTTACCAAACAAGCGGGACAACCCTGTTAAAGCTATCAACCAGTTATCCCGCAGGTTGTGTGAGATTTTCCCTAAGCTTCGGAAACAGCGGTATCAAGGGCGAGGCGATTTAGAACGACGTGGCTGCAGTTATTTGACAGGAATCGGTTACGCGCAAGGCGTAGAGGGGCTTGTCAGCCATGACTAAGCCTACCGTCAGCTACCGTCGCATTGACCAATTAAAGGCGATCGCCTTTGACCGTGGATTCACCAATGAAGACGCCAGACAGTTCGGGAAGCTTAGCAAAACTGCTACATGGGAAGCGCTGCTAGAACTGTACCTCGTTGACGGTGAATCACTTGACACAGTGAATGTAGGCAGTGTAGACGCAGTGCTAGACATACCACTAGACACAGTTCTAGAAAGTGTAGACGCAGTGCCTGAACTGCTTGACACAGTACCCGAAGTTACACAAACAGTCGCAAGTAGTCGCAAGCAGTTCGACTGCTTGTATACCTCGACTGCACCACTAGACACAGCTCTAGAAAGTGTAGATACCCTAGATTGGACTAACGATGGTTCGTTCCCTGTGTGTGGTTTCACCCGCCAGACTTCCACCAGCTTTTTAGACTGGGTTGACATTGGACAACTCATCGCACTCGCACTCGCATCGGCGGGACTGCTTGTGCTGGCAATGTCTATGTGGCGACAAATCAATCCCCTGAATTTATTTCCCTCTCCTGTTCGCATCAACATTCAAATTGGGACAAAACTATGAGCTTACAACTGCGACTGTTTGGTGGTAATTCTGATGCTGGAAAACTCACAGCCAGCAACGACGGCGGACACGCAATCGACAAATCAAAAGTTCTGGCAAGCACCGACGCAAGTGTCATCACACCGCTAAATCCTGGTAATTTTTCCAGCATCCGTAGTGTGCCAGTTGTGCCAGCACCGCGCTACTTTACCAAGGAAGAAGCGGACGCAATGAAGGATTTAGCAAAGGAGAAAACAGACGGGGCAAGACAATCTAAGCGAGCCTATGAAGCACTGGCAAAAGTTGAAGAAGCCGATGCTAAAGTTCACCGCCATCACCGCAAATATGAGGGTGTCGTGGCTGATAATGAACTGGGTAAAAAACGCTCAGACACTCGACTGGCTAAGCACTTGCACAGCTTGCGTCCCGGATATGCCCGACTGGGTTTAGGAATTGATAAGGCTGACAGTGATGCCCGGACTCGCATTGATGAAATCAAGGCAAAACTCACAGGAGGGACTCACTAAATGAAAGCGATGTATCTGGCAAATTACTTCCTTGCCGGATGCGTCGCTTTCTCCCTTTTGGGGTGGATAGCGAGTCTGCATCCGATGACAACGAAAGCCGTCTCATTCTTGTTAGCAGCGATTGCGATTGCTTGGGGGTTGAGCTGGTTACTTGACTACTCCCTGAGCAAACTACTTAAGATTACAGTTGCTGATTTACAAGCAGTTCTAGTCGGTGGTTTAGCGATGTTACTGATTGGTTTGGGGGTGTTTCCATGCAGCTAGACTTTTTGACTACAGAAGATTTTATCAATCTTCTCTCGCAATTTGTCGAAGAAGTAAAAGCTGAAAACTTGAAAGAATACGCAAGGACTAAGCGACAAAAGGAAGACGACTGTGAAATTTTTAACTGGGATTTTACAGATTTACAGTACGAATTTGAAGACAGAATTTCCGCTGCTTTGGAAAAAGCGATTCGAGCTGAAAACCTTGATTTTGAGAAAGCTGCTAGCGAAATCAACAATCATTCAAGTAAGTTATTTGAGGGGGAATCATGCAGCTAAAACTGTTTATGTTGAGCGCGTCCTCTGTAGTGCTGTGGTTGACTCCATTAGCAGCCCTGGACAAAACGCTAGACACTCACAAAGCACTGCAAGGTGTCAGCTTGTGTGCTGCGATTGCTTGTGCTGTTACCGCTGGCAATATCGCTCGCAAGCTGTCTGAGCAAGGGGAGATTGAGGCAATTAAAGAGCGGGCAATCACTGCTGATGTGGTGGATGAAATCTCGACAAGCGTATACATTTCTCAGAAACAAAGACAACAGGAAGCAGAACAAATTCTGGCAACAAACGAACGAACAGACGAACAAGAGGCAGAACTCGATTCGATAAGAGAATCACTAGAACTGTTACTGAATAAGACTTCTGGCGATTCTGGCGAACTCGCTGTAGTGAATTTATCCACTAGGCAGCGCGAACAAATCGAATTAATTCTGCAATGTCACGCGAAGGGCATCACTGGCAAGAATAAAATCCTTAAAGAAGTTTGGGGAGTTAGTGCCGGCAGTAGTCAATCCTACCGGGACGCGAAGGCTGAGTATGAATTTTTGATGCCATTTGTGAAGGGGGAAGGTGATGATTAAACAGCCAAACATCCCAACCACGGCAGCCCTAAGATTGACTGGTACTAAGTCAGAAATAGAGTTAGTATTGGCGGTTTTGCGAGGTAAAGATTTCTTCTGGAAAACTAACGGCAAGTTCTACCCGCAACGAGGGGACGGCAATCAGTACGCTTACTACCTCAACGAATTGCAATTGCCTCAACCTGGGGGAGCAGTTCCGTCAACACCAGGGGAACCACAACCTCGACCGTGGGACGCAGTTCTGGGTGGTCAGGGCACAGAAAAATCCGTCCGAAATTTCGGACAAGAGTCCCTCTGACTTGGCGGCGCCGAAAGCCTTGTTCTGACTCACTCGTCTAGTGCTTTTACCTTTAAACCCGACGAGTGAGTTTTGGTAGAGAAACGGTACGTTTTTTTTACGTTTTCGGTTCGTTGCCGGGACAAAATCTGTCCGAGATTATCAAGTGCGACTTGTCGCTTAAAATGTTCGATATGGATGTGAAATGTATTTACGGGTTCATCAAACGAGTCAAGCGCAGTCTAAAGCCTTTCTGGAATGGAGGGGCCGGAGAATCTCTTGTGGAGTTTGGAGAACGCAGCCGGGAATGGAATCCGAGAAAGATGAGGTTCTGGAAATACATTTGCTGCACAGTCCGGGGACAGATGTTGGCAGAGATAAGGTATCTCATCAACAAGCCTGAGAAAACTCCCGAAACTCGTCTTGAGCTTGCCAAAGAATCTGTAACCGTAGACACCGACATTCAGTTACCTATTCGAGCAACCGATCGGGCGCCGCCATCCTTCCCAATCTTTATCCCATTTCCTGATGCCGAAATAGGTGGCTGTGCTCGTAACGACAGCTTAATCGCACCCCTAGTCAACTAGCGGGGCGGTACCTCCTATGCCTTAAATTTTCCAAAAATTGTAAACACCAAAAAACCGCTGCTCTCGATTGGTACCCGACTTGCAACGGTTTTGAGGATTCAACTCGCTTAGGGCGAGAAATTTCCATGCACGACAATTCTACTCCAGATAACGACCAAACTTCAAGCACTCCCAAAAAATTTGACATCCGCGACCATCTGGACAAACTAGAACCAGGCAAAGCCAAAAATTACTATATTTGCCCTGTCTGCGAGGGTCATAGCTTAGGGATTAACTCCAAGAACGGCAAGTACCAATGCTGGACGAACGAGTGCTCAACTGCTGACATCCGGGAAGCTATCCGGCCACTGGCTGAATTTTTAGCAGAGTGTGAAGAAGAAAAACTTAAGCAACAGGCAAGCAAACCACAAGCAAAGAAGCCAAAAGCCAAAAAGAAGGAATACCTACCCGTACCAATTCCGATCGGCGCGAAACTTCTGAGATTACCTGCACCCGGAAAACCACCTCGCACCGAACAACCTAAATACTTTCCTAAAGGCGTTCCCGACAGTGCCACACAGATTACCTACGCCTACAGCGACACTCAAAAGGTTTTGCGGTTTGATTGGTCTGATGCCAGTAAACCAAAGGGACGCGACAAAACTTGCCGCCAAATTCACATAGACCCTAGTGGCAAGGAAGTCTGGAGCAAGGGCGATACTCGCTGGCCTGCATATCGGATTGATGAAGTTGTCGAACTACTAGAAGCACTGCCAGACGGTGAACCCGTTCTCGTTCTGATGCTTGAAGGGGAAGACAATGTAGACCGTGCGAGGGGCATCGACATCGCAGGACTAACACTGCAAGGTTCCAATTGGAGTGACCCCGAAATTCAGATAATGCTCGAAACTCTGCAAGCGA
>NZ_JAUBTT010000130.1:0-19026 GCF_036705125.1 Microcoleus sp. B7-D4 | reverse complement strand
CCTACTCCCACACCTCCTACTCCCACACCTCCTACTCCCACACCTCCTACTCCCACACCTCCTACTCCCACACCTCCTACTCCCACACCTCCAACCCCAACACCTCCTACTCCAACACCTCCTACTCCAACACCTCCTACTCCAACACCTCCTATACCAACACCAACCCCAACACCAACCCCAACACCAACCCCAACACCTCCAATACCAACACCGACACCTGCTGGAATTAGTGTTAATGCTGCAAGTGGATTAACCACGACAGAAGCAGGCCAAACAGCCACATTTAATGTCAAACTCAACAGCCAACCTACTGCTGATGTCAAAATAGATTTAGGAAGTTCAAATACAACAGAAGGAACAGTTTCACCTGTCTCGCTGACTTTCAATTCTGGTAACTGGAATGCAGCGCAAACGGTAACATTAACAGGTGTTGATGATAATGTTGTTGACGGCGAGCAAGCTTACACGATTGTTACTGCCCCTGCTGTTAGTGCGGACAACAATTATAACGGCTTAAATGCAGCCGATGTCGCTGTCACCAATAGCGATAATGATACCCTAGCCAACAAACGCAATTCTTTATTCATTCCCCTGTCACCCGGGCAAGTTGTCGCAGAAGCTGACCTTGACGACCCCACTGTTAAGCGACAGCGCTTATCTAACGTCAAATTTGACTTAATAGACGACCCACAACAGAGTTTAGACGAAGGGCCGCTCAACCTTAACTTATTCAACGATACGTCTTTTGACGTAATCATTGACAAAGTACAAACCTCATCCAATGGACAAAGTTGGGTGCGGATTGGCAGAATTCAAGGTGCTTTAGATGACAGTGAAGTCATCTTGACCAACAGTAAAAAGGATGGCGTGGCGATCGGCAATATCAGGTATAAAGACAAATTTTACCAAATTCGTTATGCAGGTAACGGTCTGCACAGCATTCGAGAAATCGACCAAGCAGCCTTTCCCGATCCTGCCGAATTTAACCAAGAAAGCGATGCAGTTCCCGTCCCCAGCGACAGTTTGGCTGACCTTCCAGACATCAGCTACGATTTGACTGGCGACGACCCTGCGGTAATAGATGTCATGGTCGTTTATACCGCGTCAGCCAAAGACGCCGAGGGGGGTACTGATGCCATGAATACCTTGATTGACCTGGCCGAATCTGAAACAAATTTAGGTTACGAAAACAGTGGCGTCAACCAGCGGATACGAATAGTACACAGACAGGAGATATCCTACACCGAAAGTGGCAATGCCAGCACAGATTTAGGCAGACTCCGCAATACTTCCGATGGTTTTTTAGACAATGTTCACCAACTGCGGGACACCTATTCGGCTGACATGGTGAGCTTATTTGTTAATAGCTTAGATTACTGCGGTCTGGGTTACGTAATGACAAGTCCTAGCTATGGGTTTGCAAATTCAGGCTTTACTGTAGTCAAGAGGAGTTGTGCAGCAGGAAATTACAGCTTTGCCCACGAACTAGGACACAACCTAGGTGCTGACCACAATTCAGAAAACGCTTTTAGTGCTGTTTCTTATCCCTATTCTTACGGCTATCGGGATACCGCCAGCCCAAACACTTTCCGCACCGTAATGTCTTACCAAAGCGATCCTCCCACTACGCGGATTAATCGCTGGTCTAATCCCGATCGCACATATCTCGGCGAACCCACAGGAACGAGTTCCACAAATAATGCTCGCACGCTGAACAATACTGCAATTTACGGTGCTAATTGGCGGCACTCAAATGATAATCTTGAGAAGGCAAAAACTGTCAGCGGTAGTTCTTTTTCCACAACTGGCTTAAATGTCAATGGCACTAAACAGACAGGAGAATTAAATCACGCAGGTAACAGCGGTGGTAAATCTATTTGGTGGTCTTGGACAGCCCCAAGTTCTGGCCCGGTAACAGTTTCTACGGCGGGCAGTTCCTTCGATACTTTGCTAGGGGTTTACACTGGCAGTTCAGTTTCTAGTTTGGCGACTGTTGCTAGCAATAATAACGACCCTGCTGGAGGTCAAACCAGTCGAGTCAATTTTACTGCTACTGCCGGTACGACTTACAAAATAGCAGTAGATGGCTTCGGCGGATCGTCAGGTTATATTAATCTGAATCTGAGTCCTGGCGTCAACCGTCCGCCAGTCTTGACCATTCCGTTCCGTGAACAAGGTTTGAGCTTGCAACCGGGTTCGAGTCCTGGCAACTTGCAGTTTACTTTTCAAAACAACACTTTCACTGACCCCGATCCCGGCGATACGCTGACTTACACTGCTGATTGGTATGAAAATGTGAGCAATTTCGAGTGGCGAAATGTCAGCGGGGGGCGATCGCCAATCCCGACAAGTTGGAACCGCATTAGTCCCTTACCAACCGGAATGAGTTTCGACGCCAGCAGCCGCACTTTCAGGGTTGACAATAACTTGCCGCGCGGTCAAAACTACTGGATTCGGGTAACAGCCAGGGATGCTGCTGGTGCATCGGATATAGCATTTTTCGATGTTTACAATCAAGGTCGGGGTTCTGTAATCGACGGTTACATTGCTGGCGCTACTGTGTTCTTTGATGGTAACAAGAATGGGGTAAAGGATGCGAACGAATCCTCTACAATAACGGGCCCTAAAGGTGAATACGAACTCGATATTCCCTTGGAAACCTTTGACAAAAATCAGAATGGGGAAGTTGATCCAGAGGAAGGCAATATAGTTGCTTTTGGAGGCACTGACACCGCTACTGGTTTGCCACTAGAAACACCCGTCACAGCACCTGCGGATGCTACTGTTGTCACGCTGTTAACGAGTTTGGTAGTGGATTTAATTGATAAGGGAGTTGCACCGGAAACAGCGCAATCTCTTGTCAAATCTTCTCTGGCGATTCCCCCTGATGTTGACATCACCGATTTCGACCCGATCGACGCTACCAACAACAATCAACCGGGCGGAGTCCAAGTCTTATCCGAAATGGTCAAAGTCCAAAACTTCATCACTCAAACCAGCGGTTTGATTGACGGTGCTTCCAGTGCAGCTAGTCAGGATATTGTCAAAGCTGTTGTCAGTTCAATTACCGTTCAAATTCAATCCGGTACAGTTTTAAACCTCAGTAATGCAGCAGCCTTAGAACCAATCATTCAGCAAGCAGCAGCTAAAATCCAGCAAATAGACCCCAGTTTTAACAGCCAAACTGTTACCCAAATTACCTCCCAAGCTGCGACTGTAATGGCAACAGCCAATCAGCGCATTGATAGCGCTGTCTCCAACCCAACAGGAACCTCAATTCCTGAATCACTTGCCCGCGTCCAACAAGTAGCTTTAGGCCCAACTACTCAAGACTTCAAATCAGTTGGTAGCGGAAATAAACCTATTTCCCAGGTAGTTGCTGACAATACAGGTACTGCTTTAGATAGGAGAATTGAAGCTGTAGTATTGCCGGCTGTGATTGCAACTCCTGTTGTCAGCGGCGATGTAGATTTGGGCAGCAATTCCCCGAATGCAATTCTTGGTACCAATGGCGACGATATCCTGACTGGCGACAGCGCGAATAATTTGCTGATGGGCATGAGGGGCAATGATTCCCTCAATGGAGTTCTGGGGAATGACTCGGTTTTCGGTGGCAAAGGTAGCGATACTTTGCTCGGAAGTAGCGGTGATGATACCTTATTTGGCAACCGTGGTGCTGACATTTTGAATGGCGATGATGGTAATGATATGCTTTACGGAGGTAAGGGAGATGATTTACTGACGGGCGGTTTGGGACTTGATACTTTGACGGGAGGCATGGGAGTAGATAAGTTTTTACTCTCTACGAATTCCGGTACTGATACGATTACTGACTTTGAAGTCGGTAAAGATTTGTTAGTATTGGGTAACGGACTGATTTTCTCGCAATTGGCGATTGTCCAAGATAGCGGTTCAACTTTAATCCGGTTGGCTGCAACCGGAGAAATTTTAGCTTCTATTAATGGGGTATCGTCCACTCTAATTAATGTCGCAAATTTCGGCTAACTTTAATAGCAAGTAGTCGCACATAAATCGTATTTATGTGCGGCTATCAGAGAGTGGGGCTAATAGTTTAGATGCAGAAAGTAGATATACTTACCAGAAATCGTTATAAATTCCACTCAATCTCCGGGACAAGGCTAGACTTGGGCGCATACATATTCAGTAAAACTATATCTATATTGCCACTGCGTGCACCAATAAAGATGGCTATAGTTATACTTACTTATTTTGGCAATTAAGTGGGATTGAATACCGGCTCAATTGCCGCTCAATACCCTCTTGCTGCTAAATGCGAAGCGCGTTATGGCGAAGGATTCTCGGAGGAATTATGATGAACCTAAATTTAGATACTATTTTCTCATCGCTGATGAACCCGGCCCTGAACGAGTTTCAGGTTTGGGCTTTGCAAAACCCGGAGGAGAGTCTCAGCAAAACGATGCTACCTCCGATCGCCCTGATTGAGGGTTTGATTGCCAACGAACCCACGTATTTGCCGATAAAACGGCTGGCTTTTGGAGCGAACTTTTGCTGCGCGGGGCAAGTCGTGATGGGAGAGTTTGACACGCTGGAAAAAGCACTCACATCGCCCCAGGCGCGCGGATGGCGGCTTGGTACTTCTGTACTCGATCCCGATCGCGCGCCCAACCAAGATGTCGGCGGCAGAAACCTTTTCCTGCTGTCTTTGTCCGATCGCGCCACTGACGATACCAGCAACCACGCAGCATTCCGAAGCTGTATGCAGAAATATCTATTCAACAGTGCGACAACGGATCGCCAAGGGGACGAAATCGCCCGACGGTTGCTGCTGAGGCTAGCTGCAGATTATGCCGAGATGTCGCACGGTGCGGGGGGAGCGTTTTTTACCGATGTCAAGCGGGGTTGGATGGGATTTTTAGTCCGATATCTGCACTACGTCATCTTTGGGATTAATCCAGACGATTCAGAGTCGATCGAACTTCTCACCGAATTACATTACACTCGCCAAAGCCCGCTGCACTACTTCGCAGTCATCGGCAACCTGCTGCAAAGCCTGAACCTGTTTGGACACGGGGATTTGTCTACTCTAATCGAGCGTGCAGCGACTATCTATGAAAATTCCCCAGCTTTAGCCGACTTCCAGGAGAGCTCGGAAAACAACGGCATGACTAAGCGGGAATTGGCAAAGCTGATGACATCAATTATGGGCATAGCGGGACTGCAAGGCCCCCTGCACCTAGGCTACACGGCAATGGGATACCAGCCTCTCCCCGCCTATAAAGGACAGCAGACGGCCGAAATTAACCCGACTGATTTTTGGGACGAGCTCGATTTGGACGATCGCCAGTCGATCGAGCTCTTCCTCCTGGAATGCGCCCGCCTCTGGGCTCCCGTCAGCGCCACGCACCGAGTCGCGACAGAGCCTTTCACCGCAACGGTAGCGGGCAAAGAGCGCACCTTCCCCGCAGGAACCAAGGTACTGATACCGCTCAGTTTGGGGCTGCTAGACGAGAGTTTCTGGGGCTCTACGGTATACGAATTTAACGCTAAGCGGGAGAATCTGTGCCCTTTTCATATGGGATTTCATTCCGTGGGCGATCGGAGTGCGGGACGGATTTGCCCAGGTAAAGACATCGCACTCAAGATGCTCGTGGATGTCGTCAGTACGGTAGGCAAAGTGCGGCGAGGCTCTGAGCCTAACTTGGGGCGGTAATCAATCCAAAAGCTCGCATCAGATAGCGGTTGAAACTGAGATATTACACAATTCTCAAGAACAGGCAAGATGCCTGTTCCACAAAGAATTAATTGCTTGTGGGGTGGGCATCCTGCCCGCACATAAAAGCCTTATTGAGAATGATGCAAGATGTGAGTTGAAACCGCACGCCACACAAACTATTGAGCGATCGACTAAGAAATCAAGGGGGTATCTAATAGGAAACCAAAGCACAACTATTTTGACGATAAATAATACCATGTTAATCGAACAAAAGCAACTAAAAGACATCGCTAATTGGATGAAAGTAGAACATCCAGCGGAGTTACCTGAAGTCCTGCAAGGTATCTTTTTTATGGACGGGAATGTTTTACCAGACCATTGTCTGACGATGCACAGTTCGGACTGGAATGCTGACGAAAAAACGTTATTGCTGCGCGTTTTTGACCAGGAATTTCAAAGGTGGTACCCGCCACGTGATTTATCCGTGGAATCAATCCAAAATCGAAAATCAAAAATCCTCAAGCCCCCGCATTTATCCGTGGGCTCAATCTAAAATCTAAAATCTAAAATCTAAAATCTAAAATCTAAAATCGATTGACCCTGTTATCTGGACATTTCATTCATCAATGGCGGGACGGATGTTACTTTATTTAGTCAAATTTTCTCGGATCACTTACTTGTTTCGATTCTCGGATGCAACTTTGCAGCACGGACACATTACGCCGATAGTGTTTGGATGGTGTGTGCCACAGTGGCTTGTAGATTTTTTGATCGAGATCCGAACACTCCGAATGGAGATATCTGGCATCGCAGAAACTCGTTTTTCGGCAGACCTGCTGAGAGCGGATATATACTCCGCAGGATTGTAGACAAAGATGGCAACTACACATCAGCTTTTCCAGATATGCTGTCTAAAGTGGACAGTGATTGTTTAATCATTGCCCAAGAGTGAAACTATTTAGGGAAACTACAAAACCCGCTTAATTAGGCGGGTTTTGTCGATCGAAGTGGCGGGAATAGTCGCCTTCATGGCATCATAGAAACTTGTCCCTCACATCATTGAAATAGATGACCCCTCAAAACTCCCCCGTTTCCCCCGTCACTTGGAAAGAAGACCGAGTTCTGCTAATTGACCAAAACCGACTGCCGAAAGAATACGCTGTAGTCGAAATTAGTCGCTGCGAAGATATGGCTGAGGCGATTAAAACTATGATAGTCCGAGGTGCTCCGGCGATCGGGGTAGCAGCAGCCTACGGGATGTATTTGGGGGCGCGAGAAATCGAAACGGGCGATCGTAGCGAATTTCTCGCTAAATTAGAACAAGTTGGCGAGTTATTGCGATCGACTCGTCCCACTGCGGTTAATTTGTTTTGGGCAATATCGCGAATGCTCAAAACTGCCGAGAGAACTAGCGGTTCTGTCGAACAAGTGCAAAAAACATTGTTAGAAATGGCTAAAACCATTCAAGCAGAAGACTTGCAAACTTGTAAAGATATCGGCGACAAAGGTTTAGAAGTTCTGCCAGCTACACCCGAAAAATTGAACTTACTAACTCACTGCAATGCAGGTGCATTAGCAACAGCCGGCTACGGAACTGCTTTAGGTGTATTTCGTTCTGCTTGGCGAGAAGGAAGACTTGGAAGAGTTTTTGCTGATGAAACTCGGCCCCGTCTCCAAGGTGCAAAACTCACCACTTGGGAATGCGTGCAAGAAGGAATTCCTGTCACATTAATAGCCGACAATATGGCAGCCCACTGCATGAAACTCGGCATGATTCACGCAGTAGTTGTCGGTGCGGACAGAATCGCTGCTAATGGCGATGCTGCCAATAAAATTGGCACTTACAGTTTAGCAATTGTTGCCAAAGCTCACAACGTCCCCTTCTTTGTTGCCGCGCCTCTGTCAACAATTGATTTTGAACTTTCCGACGGCAGCAAAATCCCCATTGAAGAACGCGATCCAGTTGAAATGTATCAAGTTGGAACTACGCGAATTTGTCCTGTGGGAGTCGAATTTTACAATCCCGCTTTTGACGTAACTCCGGCGGAATTAATCTCAGGAATTATTACAGAACACGGCACGGTTGCTCCTGGGGCGTTGAAACAGTTTCAGGCAAAACAATTAGTTTAATTGTATGTTGCTCAACCGCTCATTCCACCTGTTATCTGTGAAATTAAGCATGATGCCTAGCAGCCGCAACTGGCAGCTCAAAGTTGCGATCGCAGTTCTAACTCTGCCAGTTGTTTTCAGTCCTGTCTCGGAAGCTCAAGTTTCACAAACGCTTACAGCTAAGGAATCACAAGCGAAAAACTTTGTGGGTTCGATGAATAAAGCTCAGCAAGTTTACTATGCTGAAAAAGCAGGCTTTACAAGTTCTGTTTCCAATCTATTGGTTTATCTAGGTCTCCAAGTTAAACCTAACTCAGCCAATTACAGCTACTCGATCGGCATGGTGAAAAAAGGTGCTGTATTTAACTACGGAGTATCGAAGCAAGCTAATCTCAAAAGTTTTGTGGGGGGAGTCTTTTTGGTGGCAAACAAGACGCAAACAATCTTGTGTATAAATGCTGCTCCTGGCAAGACTAAACCAGCTAATCCAACTAATACCAAAGGGGTTTTAGCCTGCGGTGCTAATACAGCCAAAGTTACTCAATAAAGTATGTCTAATTTACTGGGTAATTTAGCAAATAACTGGATAGTAAATGCAGATTTAGCTAAGGAATTGCTGGAACAAGAAGCTACTTTACTAGATGCTCGCGCACCCATTTTAAAGTGGTTTTGCCGTCTCCCACCAGCTATTCCCGTAACTTGGCAGGAATTTTCGCGTTCCGACTTTCCCCACAGGGGAAAAATTATCGAAAATAACACAGTTTTAACTCAAAAACTGCAAGCAATTGGTATTTGTCAAGACAAACCTGTCATAGTCGTTGCCGATTCCGTGAAAGGGTGGGGCGAAGACGGGCGAATTGTTTGGATGTTGCGGACTTTGGGACACGAGAAAGCAGTTTTTGTCGATGGAGGATATCGGGCTTTAATCAAAGCTGGAATTAATCGAGTAAAAGCTGCAAACAATCCACCGCAAACAGGAGATTTTGTAATATCTCGCCGCTCGAATTGGGAAATTCAGCGGGATGAATTGAAAGCTATTTTAGGAGATGCTAATTTAGCAGTTATTGACGCCAGAGAGCCGCGAGAATATGCAGGTAAAACGCCTTACGGAGAAAAGCGGGGTGGCCACATTCCCGGTGCGGTTCACCTCTATTACAAACAGTTAATGGACAAACAGGGGAAACTGCTGGATCGCGGGGAAATTGTCGCTATTTTGCAGCAGAAAGGAGTTTCGCTGTCAACTCAAATTGTGAGTTATTGTAGTGGGGGAATTCGCTCTGCATGGTTGACTTGTGTCTTGACAAATGTGGGATTTAATGCTAAGAATTATGCAGGTTCAATGTGGGAATGGTCGGCGTCGCCGGCAGATAGCTATCCTTTGTCAGTAATCCTTTCACGGGCGGGCTAGAAGCCCAACCCCTACTCCCCACAAGAAAATTTAATGTTTGTGGAACAGGCAGGAAAGCCTGTTCTTGAGAATGGTATCTGAACTCAGCTTCAACCTATTAACTACAAACGATCGAGGTTGAGAATCTCAACCTACTTGTTCGATATACTGAGCGATATCGTCGCGCAGGCGGCTGAGTTCGGCTTCGGTGGTGACGCGCACGCGATCGTCCCGAACCGTAATCAGCACTTTCGCAGCAAAAGGAGTTGGCCAGATATTCGGGTTGCAGAAAACTTCCAAAAATACATCTCCTGCATACCGATATTCCATCGGTTTTTGGGGAGAAGCTTTAGCGCCAGCGGTTTTGGCTGCTACAGCTTTCAAGCTTTCCATCAAAGCTGCAATTTCGCTTTGCAAATCCCGCGCGGCTTGCGGGGAAAAGCTAAAGGATACAGAACCTTCGACTAAATTCAGTGTCAGCGGAGAAAGAGACATGGGCAATGAAATTTAACATACAATTGTTAATGATAAAATATACAATAACCTAAAAGAAGTACCTGCCAGCTAAATTGGGCGGCGAAACTGCTATTAATTAAAATTTGTCTCAAGAAGCTAGGCTAAATTAATGAATATAAATCTAGTTGAAAGCTAGATTCAGCAATACTTTTAACCTGTTATGGCTTGATAAGCTTTAAACTAGAAACCAGAAAACTTGAGGGCAGATCGAGGAGAGTTTATGGTTGCCGATAACCGTTCCGAAGTCCGCAAGGTTTTAATAATTACCTTATTGCTCAATTTGCTGGTGATGGCAATTAAAGCAGCCGTGGGATGGCTGACTGGTTCCCTAAGTTTGCTGGCAGATGCTTTGCACAGTGTCACGGACAGCGCTAATAATATTTTAGGATTGGTAACTAATCATTATGCCAATCCGCAGCCCGATCGCGATCATCCCTACGGACACCAAAAATTTGATGCTCTCGGAGCTCTGGGAATTGCTGCTTTTCTGGGAATTGCCTGTTTTGAAATTCTCAGCGGTGCTGTCGAAAGGCTGATTAACGGGGGTAAAGTTGTCAAAATATCCCCAAATGAACTGTGGATTTTGCTGATTGTACTGGGGATTAATATTTTTGTCACTTTTTACGAGCGCAGAGTTGGCCAACGTCTCGGTAGCGCGATTTTAGTGGCAGACGCTCAGCACACGATGAGCGATGTTTGGGTGACAATTATGGTCATCGGCGGGTTGATTGGTGTTTGGCAAGGGCAGGTTTGGAATATACCTCAATTACAATTCCTGGATGTGTTTTTGTCTTTTCCTGTGGCTGTTTTGGTGTTTAGCAGCGGTTGGAAGGTTTTAAGGGAAAATCTGCCTTGGTTGGTGGATGAAATGGCGATCGCACCGGAAGTTATTCACGCGATCGCGATCGATGTGCCGGGAGTTGTCAACTGTCACTCGATCGCCTCCCGTGGCGTTGTAGGGCGTCAAGTATTTATTGATATGCACATGATTGTGGATGCTGTCGATGTAGAAACAGCTCACGGGATTACAGAAGAAGTAGAAGCCCGTTTGGAAGAACGTTTCAGCCCTGTACGCATCTTAATTCATGTTGAGCCGCCGGCTTACGAGTCCGACCAAATTAGCTACGATTCTGAAAAATGAAGGCACAACCAGTGATTTTGACATGGATACACGGATTAATTGAAGAATCGGGAAAGTATTTTTACTTACCGCAATTCCTCCAATTTTTTAAATCCTATCAATCGGGTTAGAGCGATCGCACTTAATTTAGTTGCTGTTTTCCACAGGAAAAGGGGGGTTTTCCACAGAAATCGGCAAGTTTTCCACAATAGATCGATCGGCTGTCGTCGATTTCTGTCTTTCTATTTGTATAAATTCCAAGTATTTTGAATTTCTGTAGCCATGTCCCCCGGCAAATGCCAAGGTAGCAAAATCTCGACTTTTGAACCGAGAGCTCGCAGCCATCTCAACGGGTAGTGCGGATGGAATTTTTACTTTATTTTATCTGGTGCTAGCCTATCTACTCTCGATCGTAGCCGAAATTCTCCTACTCTGTTTTAGCCGACGCTTCTCTTAATTCAGAGAAAGATGAAGAAATGTTTGGATCGAGTTGGATTGGGGGGTGTGAGTGCGATCGGGCCTGAGTTGGTGAAAAAGCGATCGTCTTCTGCCAAAATCAAAATTCAAGCCTCCAAAATCGATCGATGCAGCCATTTCAAAACTGCATCGATGAGATTCGGATGGTTAGGAGAAATGCGTTTTACATTGTCGCATGGTCGATCGGTGATGATTGCGATCGTGCCTCCAAAAGCACTCAGTGCAGTTAGAAAAGGTTCGCTGAATTCGCGATCGATTTTAGAGTTGTAGAACACCAACGCAACTCGTTTTTCTAGGTTTCTCAAATTCAGTCGCCAATAGGCTTTGAGCAGTGGCATAGTTGTGGGTGTTCCTTCTTGTCGTTCTGGACAACCTTGCTCTACCATTTGAATGTAGATATCAGTGGCAGGATTATCTAGAGGGTTAAATTCGCTACCATCAATACAAATCAGTTGTACTGCTCGATCGAGTTCTTCATTATGGGAAACCGCAGACTGAAGAACTGAAGATTGCTCAACTTTGTTGAGGAGGAGTTGAGGAGTAGAAGAGTTAGCAATAGAGATGTTTTCAAATGCCTCTAAGTCAGTAAAGGATGGTTGAACACAACAAGCGTCAGAAAATTCCGTATAACTCAAGTGATTAGCACAATGCCACAGCACTGAATGAGCAATTATATATAAATTATGGTCTGACTTAGCAACTGCATCTTCTACATAATCCTTTAAACCAAAAACTAGCCTTTGCAGTTGTGGTTTGTGAGTAATTTGTTGTAATGCGGCGGCAATAGACCATTGAATTTGACTATCTTTTAAATTGACGATTAAATTTACTAATTTCTCAATAATCGATTGTTTTGATGATGTTTCAATTTTGACTAATATTTCAATACAAATATGGCGTAATATGTTATCTTTATTTATTTGGATAATTTCAATCATTTTATCTATCACTTCAAAATTAGTTTGTTTAATTTTGGCGATCGCAATTTCTTCGCAATTATATAATAATTTCCCAGTAAAAGAATTTTGCATCAAATTTGTAAGGTTTAAATTTTCTGAATCGCTAATTAGTGAAACAAATTCAACATATTGTTTCTCTATTAAATAATCTTCTATATTTTCTGTATCATTACTTGTGGTTGAATTTAACTCCTCGGTTATATTTCTCTTCATATAGTTCTCTATCAATAAACTTATAAGATTAATGAATGTCTTATCTTTGCTACTCTGGTAGCCTACTATTTTAAAACGCTCATACATTGTTGCAGTTTGAGAAAAAATTTGTATTAAAACATAGTAAAAATCAATTTTTGATTCTACCAAACAAATCATTTTTTTAATAACTGACGGGTTATCGAAAATTTTTGGATACCTCAAGCTTGCCCTTACTAACATTTGAGCATAAGCTATAGATTCATATCTGTCTTCTTCATTTGCAATTAATTTGATTAAGTTATTAATAATTTCCTCAATAAAACCTTGTGTTTCCAAATAGTCAAATAAAAATATAATAATCACTAGATGTTGTGAATTATTTAACAAATCAATGATTGCTCGGTTGACTTTTGAAATATCAATATCAAGTCTCTTGATTATACTAACAGCAGGCATAATACTTATTTGATTGTCTCGATTTTGACTTATGAAATTAATCAAAGCATCCAATATTTCTTGATTGTTGACTAAAGGGTTATGATTTAGGCTTAGTTCGTCTAAATGTGAAATAGCTAGCGATTGAATCATATAATTTTTACTATTTAAAAATGATGTTAACTTACCAATAACCAAGTTGTCCAAAATCTTAGAATCCATTAAAATATTAACGATATCAAAACTTTGTATTTCGTATTGCTCATCTTCTTTCAATAAAGCATTCACTAAAAAATCAACGGCAACTTGCTTGAAATTATCATTTTTTAAAGCTATTGTTGCTACTTCTATGGCACGTCCCTCATTATCATCTTTTAATAATTTAGGGATTAATACTTTTAAGCATTCATACTCCGGGTTGATTTTAAATAAAACTTCCAAAAGCTTAGATAGATCGTATATTTCTAAATCAGTATGATTATTGATGACTTCATTTATAATATCACAGGCTTCTTTGGAAGCGTAATATTTTAACGATTCTATGATGAATTCCTCATAGCCAGGAAACATTAATTTGTATACTTGTGTTTGTGGATTATCATCCAAGCATACCCAATAAACCCATTCAGTAATAAATTGTATGTCGCCAAATTGACACGAGTAAACTATATTTAATGGTAGAAGCTTAAGCCGATACAGATTGTTCCATTTGTCTTCGTTAAAATTCGTTATTGTGTCGATCAATTCTTTCTTTAGCAGTGCTGAAATTTGGAAACTTTCTAACCATAATATAGCTACTTCTAGCCATTGGGTTTCAAAGATTCGATAGCGCTCCATGAAAAATTGATAATTATCAATTACTAAAGATGCAAAATATTCCTGGAATATAGGATGAAAGAATGCGTAAACAGGTTCATCTGTTGCAGCTTCTCGATCTACCAAATTCAGCCAACCGAGATCCCAGGCTAATTTAAACAGCCTATCGCCCATTTCTTTTTCAATTAAAGTCAGCGGCAACCGAAATCTAGCATCGCTATCCAATCCTGCTATAGACAAATGACCGAGGGCTTGATGTAATTCTTCTTGCAAAATTGGTTGAGTCGCCCAATCAATAACCGTTTGGGATGGTTTCCACTCATAGAAATAGCGGACAAAGTGTTGATATAGTTCTGCTTTGGTTTCTGGTAATTCGACTTGCTTATTTTTGCTGAATATTTGACACAGTAGAGATAAGCGAAGCGGATTTTTTACGAGTTGGCGGATGCGTTCTTTTTGCGGTTCTTGCAGCTTTTTCTGTAACTCCTGTCCCTGTTGAATATTTTTTGCTTCAGCAAACCACTGCTGAATAAAATCATCTACTTGCTCTTGTTTAAACTCCTGAGTTTTGTAAGTATCAAAGCCTGTGAGGGGATTGTTGAGACGGGCATCCCAAACATTGGTTCGACAGGTCAAAACAACCCGCACATTACCCAACCAATCAGTAAGCTGGTTTCTGATTTCCTCTAGGGGCAAACAACTATTCGCCCCTACAGCCATTTCATCGACACCATCGAGTAACAGCCAAATTCCACCCTGACGCAATCGTTTCTGTAGAGATGTTTTGTGAGACTTCTCTACATCAATATCAGGATAAACCAGAGCCATAGCTTCCGGGAACCATTCCTGAAGGATATAGTCTTTCAGTGTCTTTCCTTGCAAACTTGCCAGCGCAATGCAAATCGGCAAGTCTCGATTATTTTCCTGAATGTGAGTGGCGATTTTATCTAACAGCGTTGTCTTTCCTGCTCCCGGTTCGCCGACAATAGCAATATGTTTATTTTTTCCAGTAGGGTTTTGTTCAATAACGTCAGTCATGAATTCATCATGTTCGTAAATTCGGGTAACGACTTCCGGTTCTAATTGATGCAACAGTTCCATAGGCACATTACCACTGCGACGCTGCTGCTGTTTCCGTTCGATTAAACCTAGCGGTACAAAAACATTGATTTCAAATCCCATTTCTGTCGCTCTCCGTCTGAAGCGTTGCTCCTCTTGCTGTTCATTTAACATTTCTTGGCAAACTCGCTGCCAATCAATAGCAATGTTTGGCTGTGGCTCTAGCTCGGAATTCTGCAAGTTTGAGTCATGTTCGGCAATAAATTTTATGGGTTCAAATCCTAATGCTTTAAGAATAGAAATAGCATAGTTCCTATCGACTGGATTTCCCTTTAAAAAGCGTTTCACTGTGCTATTACTCACATACGCTTGCCTTTCAAGGTCTTCTTGAGACCAGCCCCGTTTATCTAGATTTCGTGGCTTCTCCAGTTGAGCCATTCGTTGACGAACTTCATCCAAACCTGCGCCCTCAATCCGAACACTGCGAGATGCCATAGTTTGACTCATTCCTAACAAACAAAGTGGATGAAATTGAGAATTTTGCATCAGTTGCATAGCCCGCCAGGGGTTTAAACCCCTGGCTAATAGCGAAAGTCCTCTAAAAGAGGACTAAATGCTGAGCCTAAAAAGCGCTCTTCAGTCCACTTAAGTGGACTTTCGCTATTAGCCGTGGACTTGAGTCCACGGCGGGACAACAGCACAGGCGCCAAATCTCAATCAAAACTATCCCTAGCATAGTCAGCATCAAGTTTCTTGACCAGTTCAGATCAGTTCACTTTTTTCTGAACCGTTTTGCTCTGGAGAAATCGAGTTGACTCCAATAGGCTTGAATCATTAGCACTCAAAGGTTCAGCTTATGACAGCCTTTCAACTCAGCCTTTTCCCAGACGAGCCACCCACTCCCCTCGACTCCCTTAACAAAAAGAGAAGGGTAAAACTCCCATCCCAACCAACTGTAATAGAGCAATCCTGCACAACCCATAGAGTCGCGCAACTGTTGGAGGTATCCACCACAACTCTTTACCGCGCTCGGAAAGAAGGCAAACCTTACCAGAAGGGCACTTGGACTGCCACCGCTATTGGTGCAAACGCTTGGACAGTCGTCTACAACCTCTTTAATTCCCACTAACCCTAATCGGAAATAAAACTCATGCTATACGCCTTGGACTATGACAATTCTTTGTCTTCATTTCCCCAATTCCAAAGCGGAGAAATCATCAACGAGTTAGAAACGATCGCTCTCGATATTCTAGAGATGATTTTAGGCGATCGCTTCCGTTACTGTCCCCAAGTTCCCCTAGAAATCATCTGTTCCCGTCCAGAAACTTTCACCCGTCTTCCCATTGAACTTTGGAAATTTTGGGTGAGTTCCAGAGTCGATATCGCCTTGATGGAACGCGGCTGTGGTGCTAGCCGCAAAGCCAAACTGGTGATAGAATGTCAATCTCATTGGCACGATCGCCCAGAGGTGCAGGTGCGCGATGGCAAAAAAGCCCGACTCCTTGCATCTGTTGGCGTTCCCTTAGTATACCTGCGACAAATTGATCGAGATCGACGCTTCTATCGTTTCTACACTCCCAATGGACAAAAAGAAGTCTTCTACAACTCAATTACCCAACAAGGACGGACAGAACTGGAAGCATTTTTTCAACACTATTCAACACAGTTGACAGTTTACAGTTGACTCTTAGACTATAAATTTTCTGTGTAAGTCCTGTAATTAACACAGGACTTACAGACGGCATCTATCCAAATCGAAAATCAATAATCGACAATGGTATTACTCCCACTCGATCGTACCCGGCGGCTTAGAAGTAATATCGTAAACCACCCCGTTCACCCCCTTAACCTCATTCACAATCCGATTCGAGATCAGTTCCAACAAATCGTAAGGAACCCGCGCCCAATCAGCTTTTTCTCTGATCTACTGAATACCGTGTTCCACAAATGGAATATGCTGGATGATTAGAAATACCGATCGCAACTTGGACAACGGTACAACATGGGTGGGAGTTGTGCGGACAAGCTTTACTTCCTAAAATGTTAGAGAAGAAGGCAGGGACGACAGGGATTGACACGGATACACGGATTAAGTATTGAGCGTGATTTACTTTTAAGTAGCGTGCGTCAGTTAGCATGATTTTTCCTACAAACCAACAATCTCACAACTAACGCATTTTGCAACAAATGATGCCTCAGAATCACACTTTCTATGCTGACTAAGAATCTCAAACCTGACGCACCCTACCCATCTTATCTATCTTTAGAGTGGTGACATAATTATGAAGTTTCGCATACTTTGTTGGCGCGGGGATTTTGTAGGACAATGTTCGATATGAAACTTTTAAAATTAAAATCAATGCTGGCGGCGGCGATCGCGATCGCCTTTTGTTTAATTGCGATCGCCAGTTACGCCCAAGCCAACAAGACTTTAACACTGGCGACTTCCCCAGACTACCCGCCCTATGAATTTAAAGATACGGCTGTTAGCGGCAACGAAATCATCGGTTTTGACATCGATATTGCCAAATATATTACTAAAAAATTGGGCTACGAACTGAAAGTAATTGGCATGGATTTTAACGGCTTAATTCCCGCTTTGCAGGCGGGAAGAGCCGATTTTGTGATGGCGGGAATGACTCCCACAGCAGAAAGGAAAAAAAATGTTGATTTTTCTGATCTTTACTACGAAGCTCAAAATACAATTGTCGCCAATAAAGGCAGCAATTTGACCAAAGCTGAAGATTTAGCCGGGAAAAAAGTAGGCGTTCAACTCGGAAGCATTCAGCAGGAAGCTGTGAAAAAAATGCCCGGTGTGCAACTGGCTGCTCTCAATAGAATTCCTGACATCATTCAAGAAATTAAATCGAACCGCATCGCGGCAGGAGTGATCGAGGATACTGTCGCTACGGGTTATGCAGCCGCCAACCCGGACTTGGAATTTAACACAATTCCGAATACTGAAGAAAGCGGTTCGGCGATCGCCTTTCCGAAAGGTTCGAGATTAGTTCCAGAATTCAACCGAGTCCTACAGCAAATGAAAGCCAGCGGTCAAATTAAGGAACTAGCTACTAAGTGGTTTTCTCGACCGATTCCGCAAGAACCTGCTCAAGCAAATCAGCCTGCGGTAGCGCCCAAGTTCGGGTTAGATTTTGGCAAAATCGTGCCGAGTTTACCTTATATTTTGTCCGGGCTTGGGGTAACGCTAACTTTTACCTTGCTGTCGGCATTTCTTGGGTTTATCTGGGGAATTGTCCTGTCTCTGTTTAAGATTTCTAGCATTAAACCGCTGTTCTGGTTTGCCACTGCTTATACCTCAATTTTTCGCGGAACGCCGCTAATTTTGCAGTTGACTTTAGTTTATTTTGCAACGCCGCAGCTTACGGGCTATAATATATCGGCGCTGCAAGCTGGCGTGATTACTTTTTTCCTGAATTCTGGGGCTTATATTTCCGAAACAATCCGCGCCGGAATTCAAGCCGTAGATAAAGGTCAAAAAGAAGCCGCAGAATCCCTTGGCGTTCCCTACAAACTGATGATGGGCGATATAATCTTGCCGCAAGCGTTGAAAAATATTTTGCCTGCATTGGTGAATGAAAGTATTGCTTTGCTGAAGGATTCAGCTTTAGTTTCAGTAATTGGCGTAGAAGACTTGCTGCGCCGCGCTACAATTGTGGGAGCAGAAAAGTATATTTACTTTGAACCTTTGATATTTGTCGGCGCAATTTATTATTTGATGGTGCTTAGTTTAACTTGGGGGGCCAATGTACTCGAACGTAGACTCCAAAGTAGCAGTTAAGGTCGATCGCCTGTATAGATCTTTTGGCAATCTGAAGGTTTTGCGCGAGATAACTACTGAGATTCATAAAGGAGAAGTGATTGCCATTATTGGCCCTTCGGGGTGCGGCAAGTCTACTTTTTTGCGGTGTTTGAATTTACTGGAAATTCCGACTTCGGGACACATATACATTGACGGGGTGGATATTACTCTGCCGAAGGTAGATATTCTGAAAATCCGCCAGAAAGTGGGGATGGTTTTTCAGCATTTCCACTTGTTCCCGCACATGACTGTGCTGCAAAATGTGATGTATGCCCCTGTAAAGGTGAAGCAGGTGGCTAAGGATGAGGCGCGTCTCAAGGGGTTAGAATTGCTGGAAAAAGTGGGTTTGTCAGATAAGGCCGAGGTTTATCCTTCTAAGCTTTCGGGGGGACAAAAACAGCGGGTGGCGATCGCCCGCTGTTTGGCTATGGAACC
>NZ_JAUBTT010000129.1:0-19422 GCF_036705125.1 Microcoleus sp. B7-D4 | reverse complement strand
CCCGCCCGTCCTTTTTGGACGGGCGGGACGCCCATCCCACTTTCAAGAGTGGAAGTTATTTAATTCTCATTCCTTACTAAAAAAACCCGGTTTCTACGAGAATATTGCTTATAGCAACGAGGTATCTAGGAAGAAACCGGGTTTTTAGCCGTTTGGTGCGTTCAGGAAGGTTAGTGCGATCGGCTAAACTTCGACTAAACTATGGTGACAAGAATATCTTGAGCGTGAGTGTCAACTTTCATGGTTTCCCCTTCATAAACCTGAATGATTTTGCCGGTGCCGTCGATGACGAAAGTAACGCGCTTGGCATAATCGCCTTTCTCGACATCGTAAGCTTTGGTAATCGTGCCATCAACATCTGCTAATAGCTGGAAAGGCAAACCGTATTTTTCTGTGAACTTTTGGTGCGATTCCTCGTTGTCGCGGCTGACACCGAGAACTACTATATCTTTGCCTTTGTATTCTTCATGGGCTGCTTTGAAGCTTTGGGCTTGTCTGGTGCAGCCGGGGGTGTCATCTTTGGGGTAGAAATACAAGATTACGGTTTTACCTGCGAATTGGGACAGGGAGACGGTGTTGCCGTTGGTGTCTTTGGCGGTAAACTGAGGGGCAGCGCACCCAACTGGTAAAGTCATAGTTTTGTTTTTCTTGGGATTTATAAATGTATTTTAATTGATTTTGGGCGGGCTAGAAGCCCAACCCCTACTCCCCACAAGAAAATTTATTCTTTGTGGAACAGGCCACAAAGCCTGTTCATGATATTTAATTAAACTTCAGTAGGTTGTTTTTGGGACTCTAGCCAGCGATCGTAAGCTGTTCGATCCCCTGCGAATGAATCAAGGGTGACGGGCGATCGCTCGTATTGCTTGAGAGGAGCATTTTCTATTGGTTTGTAAGCGCAATAGCAAATACAAATTGAGTCAAATTCTGCGCCATAGGGAGCTGGAATTTCAGGAGTGTATTCGTGAACTTTCACAACTTCCCAGCCGCTGTCTCTGAAATGAGTTGATGCAGTGGGAAACATTGGGGCGATCGCACTTTCGACAATAACGCTTTCAGTTAAACGATAGCCCGGTGCTGGGGATGGCTTGCCGCTAGAGTCATAATGCTCGGCTATTGTCCAAATCAATGACTTAACCGAGCCGGCATTAGCTACTCGGTAAAAGCTTTCTCCTACTTTTGTTTCGGTGAGCGATCGGTATTTTTCCAGTTCACCTTTGTCGGCTCGGAAAATAATGTATTTACGCATCTTGTTTTCTCTCCTTCAGGTAATCACCTTGACTCAAGTCCATTGGCGAGGGCGGAAACTCGCAATTTCCCTCAAAAATGCAATCTACGCTCAAAATAGAATTGCCAGTCTCTTCTACATTTTTAAGCTGCCAACCGTATTTTTATTCCATATTAGTGCAAGCCTCTTCGCTTGTAGCTGTATGGCGCGTCTCGTTTTTTTCGTCATCATACCGAGGTTGTGACATAATTAATATGCTCCCTTGTTGGCTATTTCAACATTTGGAGTAGTCGTCATGTCCGGGTGTTACCGCAATCGGACATGACGCTTGTCCTTACTTTATAGTATACAGCCGGCGATATGTATAAGAGCCCTGTTTAATTTACCCAACAGAATATGATTGATTTCTACACTGTTATTCTCATAAAAAGTGCTGAGCGTTGGGTCTCTCTGTGTTTAGAAAATGGATTGGTGGGACAAGGCAATACTCCCGAACAATCTATTGATAAACTCAAACAAGCTATTGAGTCATTTTCCGAAGTCTATGAATCAGAGTCTGATGTTTATCTCAGTCCTATTTCTATTAATGAGTTACACGAATTTCTGACTTTAGAAGATGCGGAAGCTTCAGATACTTATGAATTAAGGAAAGTTTATGCCGAAAAACCTTCCCTCTTTAAAACCTAAAGCATTAATTAAGATTTTAGAACAAAACGGATGTCAGTTTTACCGAGAGGGTAAAG
The DNA here is from genome assembly GCF_036705125.1 of Microcoleus sp. B7-D4. Classification (NCBI taxonomy): domain Bacteria; kingdom Bacillati; phylum Cyanobacteriota; class Cyanophyceae; order Oscillatoriales; family Microcoleaceae; genus Microcoleus; species Microcoleus sp. B7-D4. Next base: position 17,451 of record NZ_JAUBTT010000129.1, on the reverse strand, counting down.
GGGATCATAGTTTGTATATGCGTGAAATTGAAGGCCGAAAAAGGATTGTTACGATTGATATCGGTGTAGGGAAATGTCACCAGCTTATGTGTGGCGGATTTTCAGGCAATTTGGGTTTACCGATCCAGAAATTGAAGGGATGATTCGTTAAGTAAGTTGATTTAACTAGCATTCTTATACAACAGGCCGCAAACAGGGAGCGACAACAGGTAATCCCTCAGTTTCTCGCTGTGCAACTTCAAAGTTTAATTCTAATAGAAACTTTAAGGGGTCTTGGTTGGCTTTGATATCGTAGGCTTTGCAAACGAGTTGGTCTAATTGGGCATGGAGTTTGGCAAGTTGGCTGGCGGGTTCATCAAAAAATTGGTTGTATAGTTGGGTAATGCCGCACTGTTTGCGCTCCATATACTCGGTGCGGTAGTCATGGAGAACCTGCATGGCTGCTCGAATTTCAGTTTTGGTTTTTTCTGGGCAATTTTGGGGAAAGGGAAATGTTTCAAAACAGGTGTTGTGAGTGTAACGTGTATCGGCTTTAAGGGTTGAGCTTTGTGCTTTTACCCACTGACGATGCAGATTTGAAGTTAGGATGCCAAGAACATAGAAGTCATCTGAAGCCACAGGATGGCAGCTATTTCCATGCAAGTAATTACAATCAGAAATTAAAAATATCGACCACTTTGAAGTTTCTGGGACGGCGAAACAAAAGGGTAAAGTTGCTAGAGCTTTTCGCATTGCTTCATTCGTGCGCTTGAATCGCCACCATTTTTCCCGCATGACGGCTTCTCGATTAGATTCTCGTTGAGGCTTGACGTACTTTTTAACATGATCGAACGGTAGCTGGTAATCACTAACCTCTTCTAAACTGCGATTGTCAAAATCAATAATCCAACGCTCTGGCTTTCCCTGGGGGTTCTGTGCCAGATTCGCACCCGTTGAAAAGAGCTTGAGAACATCTTGATTTTTAGGATCGGCTTTAATCCATTGCTTTACCTCTCTTTCAGTTACAATAAAACCCTTATCATTAGGTTGCACTCCTACGAAACATTGATTTAAGTTGGCTTTAATCTTTACAGCTTGAGAAGCATCGACTTCTGCCTTGAGAGAAGAATTGATATGAGAAACAACTTTATAATCAATACGGCAGGTTAATTCTTTACTCTCAGAACTTTTGAGCCAATTGACAATACTAATGTGTACTTTCGCTTCACCAGACCAAGGCTGAGTAGAAATTGCATCATAAATACAACCACCATTTTGAATGATGTAGTCTAAAGTAGCTTGACGAGTTTGACCTTGAGAGATGGTGTTTGTTGCGACTAAGCCAGCCCGGAAATCTTCCCTTAAGTGATTATGAGCAAGGCGAAACCAGTAGGAACAAAGATCTACTTTACCTTTTACATCAGGAAATTTAGCAAAAATACGATCGACATAATCATCACTAAGGGTTAGTCGCAGACGATTACCACCCAAAAAGGGAGGATTTCCAATAATTACATTAACTTGTTCCCACTCGCAAAACAGAGCATCATCACAGCGGATATTGCGATCGAGATTATCGAGCGGCAATGCTTGCTCTAGTTCCAGTGCCAGGTTTAACTGTACCGCATTGAGCAACTGGTTTTCTTCATCTAAAGCTAACTTTTTGGCAAGCATCAGCGTCACTTTTGCCAATTCCACGGCAAAGGGTTTGATGTCAATGCCGTAAAACTGGCTTGTCTTCACCAGCGACATCGTACCTATCGCATTAGCAGCACGAGAGAAATTTTCATGAATTTTAGTTAGCAATTGTGCCTCTAGTCGCTTCAGTTCCCGATAAGCAACATAGAGAAAATTACCGCTGCCACAAGCTGGGTCGAGAACTTTGAAATCAAGTAATTCTTGCCGCAGTGCCAACAAATCTTTCAGCGTCTTCGCAGCTTCAATCCGTTCTCGCCACGGGCGTATAATCGTAGGCAAAACCACTTTTTGAATGTCTGCCTCGCTGGTATAGTGCGCTCCCAAGGCATGACGTTCCTCTTTGCCCATACTGGACTCAAACAACGCGCCAAAAATCGCCGGTTCTACCTTTGACCACCGTTCCTTTGCTGCCTCCAATAGCAGATCGATTTCGCTGCGAGTCAGGGCGATCGGTTCAACAACTGAGAAGATACCGCCATTAAAATAGGATACATCCCGATAGCGACTGTCTTTAGGTGCGGGGCGATCGCTCCCCATTTGCCGAAACAATCCCCCAATTAAATCGTAGGAACTAACTCGGTTCATCTGGCAATCACCTAAAAACTCGGTGAATAAACCGCGCGGCAACAAATCGATATCTTCAGCAAACAAGGCTACTACACACTGAAGGATAAACCTTTGAGCTGTTTCTACTTTTTCGCCGCGCTCTACTAACCGATTAAAAACTAGAGCAACTTTGTCAGCGGCAGTTCGCGTTACATCAATTTGGTTGTTATTGAATAAAGGCTGGCGATTTTCGGGGAAAAGAAAGTTTAAGGCTGTGAAGCGAGCGGGTAACTCTTCCAGATTTACGCGGTCTACCGGTTCCCGCAGTTGTAAATCGAAATCGTAAACCCAAAACTCATCAAAGTTGCAAAGAACCACATATTTGGGACGTTGCGGCACTAGCTCAAGCCAGTATTCAAAGGCTTGCTGATAGTGTTTTTCCAGTTTTTCGCCCCGTTTTTTCATCTCCAGTAACAACCTGGGCCGCCACAGCAAATCAGCAAATTTCGTAGTTTTGCCTTTCGCCTTTACTCGAAATTCTAGTTCGGCTCCCGCTTCCTTGTAGCCTGGATGACCGAAGGCTTGAAACAGGCGATCGCAGAATACCTGTGCCTCGCCTTTTTCGTCTCCATTCAAAGTACGGACGTATTCAACAAACCTGTTGATATTATTTAGTGTATCGGTCATAATAAGTGTAAAATTAGGATCGATAGGGTGAATCAGCCCGCTCGGATATCTGTAACAATTAAAAATATAGTACCTGTTCAGAGGTTTTTTGAATGACTTTTATTCCATCCGAAGCGTTTAAATCTATTAGTTATCCCGATCGCACCGTAAAAAGAGCCGATCGCGCCGTCCGCTGTTCCCCTTTTCAATTACACTTCTTCCAGACCATCCGCGATAATAGTGTTTTCCTAACTGCGATCGCCTCAAATTCCGGTGTCGAAAGCGGCTACACTCGATCGCCCGTATCCGAACTCGTAGCCGAAAACTCCCTACTCTGGCTGATCCAAGTCGGCGTGTTGCGGCGGGAAGTAGACGGACAAGGGATTACCGACAGTTTTCGCCTCACGCCCCTAGGCCGCCAACTCGTGGAAAAATGGGAACAGGAAGGACAGGGGGTGCCGGCCGCGTCATTGTGCGATCGTATGGGAAATGCCGTTAGCCGCGGGTTGGGACTGTTTCTTTAAGCGTTTATTGCTTGTCCCAGTCCGACAGTCCGACAGTCGGACATTCCGACAGTCCGACATTCCGACATTCCGACAATCCGACATTCCCACAGTCCGACATTCCGACATTCCGACAATCCGACATTCCCACAGTCCGACATTCCCACAGTCCGACATTCCCACAGTCCGACATTCCCACAGTCCGACATTCCCACAGTCCGACAGGGAATGAATTCCCTGTCTCATAGCGAAAGTCGGTTAAAACCGACTGCAAGTTTAAATTCAATTCGATGTTGAGTTTCGCATAAAACCGACTGCAAGTCTCAATTTAACTTGATGTTGAGTTTCGCATTGCACGTTAATCAACCTCCTCAGTCCTCTTGCAGAGGACTTTCGCTATGAGACAGGGATTTCAATCCCTGTCGGACTGCAAGTTTAAATTCAATTCGATGTTGAGTTTTGCATAAAAGCGACTGCAAGTCTAAATTCAACTTGATGTTGAGTTTCGCATTTCACGTTAATCAACCTCCTCAGTCCTCTTGCAGAGGACTTGCGCTATGAGACAGGGATTTCAATCCCTGTCGGACTCGCCGTCAAACGAGTTAGACCGCGATCTCACTTGAGTTTCTTAGAAGGACTGGGGTGTGTTTTCTTTCACGGAGAATCCCACAAGCAAATTTATGCTTTTTTGTGGAATAGGCATCTTGCCTGTTCTTAACAAGGGTGCAAAATGTGAGTATAAATTAAACGCCCGATCGCTTAACTAATACAAATTAAACTTAAATCAAATAAAAATAATGGTTCAAACCGCTTCTAAACCTTTGACTCTCGATCAATTTCTCCAACTGTCGGAAACCAAACCCGCCAGCGAATTCATCGATGGTCAGATTATCCAGAAACCTATGCCCCAAGGAAAACACAGCACAATTCAAAGCGATTTGGGTGCTGACATTAACCGGGTACTCAAAGCCCAACGCATCGCCCGCGCCTATCCAGAATTGCGCTGTACCTTTGGAGGTCGATCGACAGTACCCGATCTTGCAGTGTTTACCTGGGAACGCATTCCCCGCGACGAAAACGGCGAAGTAGCCAACACTTTCGCCATCGCCCCCGACTGGACAATCGAAATTCTTTCCCCCGACCAAAGTCAAACTAAAGTCGTCCGCAACATTCTCCACAGTCTCGGCCACGGAACCCAGATGGGCTGGTTGATTGACCCGGAAGAAGAACTGGTATTTGTCTATTTTGCCGATCGCACCATAGCAGTTTTTGAAGAACCGGGCGATCGCATCCCCGTTCCAACCTTTGCCGAATCCTTCAATCTCACCGTCGGTCAAATGTTCAGTTGGCTGACTGAGTAGCGCAACCTGGATTTGTGAAGGATTTTTTAACCGCAGAGGGCGCAGAGGGCGCAGAGGAAGAGAAGAGAGAGAACTCTACGGATTTGGTTCGATCAAATGTGCGGTCGATCGCTTATACTAAAATATCTGGTTGTCAGCTCTTCAATGACGAGAGATGACTAAAGTTGTCACTACAAACTTCATTATGATTATTTAACCGGACTTGATATCATCTCTCAAATAACCGCTAACTACTAACAACTAACTACATAAAAAGTTTCTCAAAAATGGAAGCTAAATCTTACAAAGACACGGTAAACCTGCCCAAAACCAAGTTTGATATGCGCGCCAACGCCGTCAAACGGGAACCAGAATTGCAACAATTTTGGGCGGATCAAGAAATCTACGATCGCCTTTCGGAAAATAACCCAGGCGATTTGTTCATCCTGCACGACGGGCCACCCTACGCCAACGGACAACTCCACATCGGCCACGCCCTCAACAAAATCCTCAAAGACTTTATCAACCGCTACCAAATGCTGCGCGGCAAAAAAGTCCGCTACGTTCCCGGTTGGGATTGTCACGGATTGCCGATCGAACTTAAAGTATTGCAGAATATGAAATCGGAGGAGCGGCTAAATCTTACGCCGATCGAACTCCGCCGCAAAGCCTCCGCCTTCGCGCAGCAAACAATGGAACAGCAGCGCGAATCCTTCCAGCGCTACGGCGTTTGGGGCGACTGGAAACACCCGTATTTAACCATGAAACCCGAATACGAAGCCGCTCAAATCGGCGTTTTCGGTCAAATGGTGCTCAAGGGCTACATCTACCGAGGCTTCAAACCTGTTCACTGGAGTCCGAGCTCGAAAACAGCCCTCGCCGAGGCGGAACTGGAATATCCCGAAGGCCACACGTCGCGCAGCATCTACGTCGGCTTCCATGTGAAAAAATTGTCAAAATCTTTGCAGTCGAAGAAGGCGGGCACGGGGGCACCGCCCCTACAGCGCTATATGCCGAGCCTCTGGGCGGCGATTTGGACGACTACTCCCTGGACAATTCCGGCAAACTTGGCGATCGCCGTCAATCCCGAACTGACTTATGCGGTGGTGGAACCACCGGCAAATTCCCACATCGCACAACAATTTATGTTAGTAGCTGTCGATGCGGTCGATCGACTGTCGGCAACTTTTAACACTGAATTAAAAATACTGGCCACCTTCAAAGGCAAAGAATTAGAAGGTTGCATCTACAAACACCCGCTGTTCGATCGCGAAAGTCCAATTGTTGCCGGCGGTGACTACATTACTGCTGATTCGGGGACGGGATTGGTGCACACTGCACCTGGCCACGGACAAGAAGACTTTATAGTAGGAAAACGCTGCGGTTTACCAGTTTTAACGCCCGTAGATGAGAACGGAAATTTCACCGCAGAAGCCGGACAGTTTGCAGGTTTAAATGTCCTCGGAAATGGCAATGCCGCAGTGATTGATGCCCTTGCCGAAGCAAATTGTTTGATTAAAGAGGAAAGTTACGCTCACTCTTATCCTTACGATTGGCGCACGAAAAAGCCGACTATTTTTCGGGCGACGGAACAGTGGTTTGCCTCCGTTGAAGGGTTCCGCGATGAAGCCTTAAAAGCGATCGCCGAGGTGAATTGGATTCCCGCCCAAGGGGAAAATCGGATTACTGCAATGGTGGGCGATCGATCGGATTGGTGTATTTCTCGCCAGCGGACTTGGGGCGTTCCCATTCCCGTATTCTACGACGAAGAAAACAACGAACCGCTGCTGAATGAAGAAACGATCGCCCATGTGCAAGCCCTTTTTGCCGAGAAGGGTTCCGATGCTTGGTGGGAATTGTCGATCGCCGAATTGCTGCCGGAATCTTACCGCAACAACGGCCGCACTTACCGCAAAGGTACAGACACGATGGATGTGTGGTTTGACTCTGGTTCTTCCTGGGCCGCTGTTGCCCAAGGTCGATCGGAATTAAACTATCCGGCTGATATCTATTTGGAAGGTTCAGACCAACACCGTGGCTGGTTTCAATCGAGTTTACTTACCAGTGTAGCAACTAACGGCGTTGCTCCTTACAAAACAGTTTTGACTCACGGTTTTGTGCTCGATGAAAAAGGCCGGAAGATGAGCAAATCTGAAGGAAATGTCGTCGATCCGGCGACAGTAATTAAGGAATATGGAGCCGATGTTTTGCGGTTGTGGGTGTCTTCGGTAGACTACTCTGCCGACGTGCCGTTGGGCAAAAATATTCTCAAACAGCAGTCGGATGTTTACCGCAAAATTCGCAATACAGCTAAGTTTTTGCTGGGCAATTTGCACGACTTCGATCCGGCAAAAGATGCCGTTGCTTACAAGGAATTGCCGGAACTAGACCGCTATATGCTGCACAGAATGGGCGAAGTTTTTGCAGAAGTCCAAGATGCTTTTGAAAGCTTCCAATTTTCCAGATTTTTCCAAACTGTGCAGAATTTCTGCACGGTAGATTTATCGAATTTTTACTTGGATATTGCCAAAGACAGACTGTACATCAGCGCGACAGATACGCTTCGCCGTCGCAGTTGTCAGACGGTGATTGCAATTGCTGTGGAGAATTTAGCAAGGGCGATCGCACCTGTTTTGTGTCACATGGCTGAGGATATTTGGCAGTACCTTCCCTATCCGACTCCTTACAAGTCCGTGTTTGAAGCCGGCTGGGTGCAAATTGATGCTTCGTGGCACAATCCAGAATTGGCTACTCGCTGGCAGTATTTGCGACAAGTGCGCGGCGAAGTTAACAAGGTTTTGGAAAAAGCCCGGATGGAAAAGGCGATCGGTTCTTCTTTGGAAGCTAAGGTTTTATTGTACGTTCCTGATGTTGAGAAAAGAGAGCAATTGCAAGCTTTCAATCCCAGCAGCGAAGAATTGGTGGATTATGTGCGATCGCAAAATTCAGTCATCGAGTTAGCGGCCCAGGAGAAAGCAAAAGCAGCACAAGATAAACAGGAAGAACAAGCGGCAAAAGTTGCCAAAGTCTTGACAGAAAACAAAATTTATGTTGAGGCGAAAACGATCGCAGAAAAGGGCGATCGATCTTCTCAGATAGTAGAGTATTCTGTCCCTGAACTGTCGGCTTCAGATTCTGGGCAAATCTTAGATCGAGCCGCCGAGTTTGTGGCTAATTTGCCTGAATATGCGGGCAACTTTTTTACAGAATACCAACAAGTTTGGGTAACACTTGGGCTGTTAGCCTCTGTGTTAGTAACGGGCAGAGTAACGCTGGCGATTTTGGATACGATGAATCAGATTCCGATGTTGGGAGGCCTCTTTGAAGTCATCGGCATCTTATTTACAATCTGGTTTGCTTTCCGTCACTTGCTGTTTGCAGCCAACCGTCAAGAAATTGCACTACAAATTGATTTGCTGACAGCAGATGTGCTGGGCCAGACAACCGCGATCGTGCTTGCAGAAACAAAGGCGATCGTCCTCGCACCGCCAGTAGAGACAGCGCTTGTGCTTGTAGAAACACAGGCGATCGTACAAACAGCCCCAGCCGAAAAAGTGTTTGTAGAAACACCCCAAATCCCGCAAGCAGAATTAGTTGCGATCGAACCCAAGCCAGAAATTCCTGCTGAAATAGCTGCAGGGCACGATTCTACAATGACCGGCAACGGTGTAGACGAACTGCGGTATTTGTTCATTACTTCGGAAGTGGAACTGGTAGAATCCAATGCAATCCTGCAGGAATTGCCGTACAGTTATCAGTCTCCCGAATTGGCGATTGGTGTAGTGAAAGCAGACGGGGAAAAGTGCGATCGTTGCTGGAATTACTCGACTCACGTCAGCGAGTCGATCGAACATCCGCTAATTTGCGAACGCTGCGTTTCAGCAGTAGACCACAAATTCTAACGTAGGCTGTGTACCGCGCACCTTACATCTTAATGTAGGGTGCGTTACTATCTCAAAAATTTTTTTTGCAACCTTGTTTCTGGTAACTACGGAATTATAAAAGCAATGGCTTACAGCGATTTCAAATTAAGTAATGTAAGTAAAATATTTGAATTAACAATTACTGAGTCTTCCCAACTATTCGCTGATGTTCTCGAAATAGAACCCAGCGAATTATTAACAACTATTCTCAAAGAAAATATCGATCTCGCTGTTTCAATTAATACCGAAAAAGCCAGATCAGAAATGATTATAGCCCCAATTCTTCTAGAAATTAGGCGCAAATTAAATTATCATATAAGTTTATTTTCTGGGATCGAGTTTAATGTCGATCCAAGTAAAGGACTCAATGGATTTTGCGATTTTTTAATGAGCAATTCTCAGGAACAATTGTTTATTTCCACTCCCATATTAGCAATTGTAGAGGCAAAAAATGATAACTTGAAAGCAGGATTAGGTCAGTGTATCGCTGAAATGGTAGCAGCACAATTGTTTAACCAACAAGAAGGTAATGAAATCTCGATTATTTACGGCGCTGTCACAACTGGTACAGTTTGGCAATTTCTAAAACTAGAAAATAACGTGGTTTCGATAGATTTAACCGAGTATTTTATCCGAGATATTCAGAAAATCATCGGAATTTTAATCAAAGCTATGAACGGCTAACAGTAAGGTGTGTACTCAACAGTATTAGTAGCTAACTGTAGGGTGTGTCAGGGGAAAATTTCTTGAGTAGGTAGGCGATTAAAACCTTCGGCGCTGACGCACCCTACCATAACTTATAGTCAAACTGTACGCAGTCCACACCATACAAACTCAACCGGTGTCCAGTGTACACTATACAGATAGAGGTTATAAAATCGATTACCAAAACTATTTCTGATTAAAAAAACGGCAGACGATTTCACCAGGGTGGTTTTGTCCAAACGCCAAAACTGTGCCATCTTTCTTAACTGTAGTGCGATCGCGGCAATTGTAGACTTCTAGAGGCTTTTTCACTCCATCAACACTCAGAATTACCCTGTATTCCCAATAATTTTTTGCACTGCGTTTGATATCGACAATGCAAATCTCGCGCCCTTGGTAATTGCGGCATACAGAGGCCTCAGCAGGAAGCGCATTCCAGAAAAAAGATATTAATAGCAACAAGCAGCAAACACATTTCATCATCTGCGATCTATTCTACTGCATAACCCGTATACTTCCGCATAAACGGGGGCTGAAATCCCCAAACAATATCCTCTTTGGGAACTCCGGCTATTACTAAATCTTCAGCAATATCATCTTCAGTGGCATTCCATTGAAGCCAAATTTTCCCGCCCTTGATATCAATGTGAATGCTACAGTGATGCACCCTAGTCTGCTTGTCCCAGCCCACATAAAAGATTTGGTAATGATCTCGTTCTGTATCAAGAATTGTCTCGACTTCAATGTCTCCGTGAGCAGGTTTGCGCTTGCCGTACTCCAGTAACATTTGCTGCACAATTTGCCGATATTTGATTAATTTTTCCATTCTACAATTACCTCAAGTGCTGTATCATAAACAATCATTTTTACCTGGTTTTCCTCGATCCTTGCTTTCGGGAAATCTAGTTTAAAAAATTCTTCATAAGTTATTAACGGCACAGCCAAGTACAAAATGCGATCGGGTGCTTTTTCTTTAAGTGCGGCTCGATAATTAATGAACTGCCCCAATGCTCTGTGAAATTCCGAGATTGCCGACGATTTTGCCAAAAAACTTTTGACCTCAACGGCAATTTTTTCGCCTTGCCTTTCTGCCGCAATCAGCCTTTCTGCTCCCAGATCGATCGACATATCTACACCGCCAACACTAATCGGAAACGGATCGTGGGTAATATGCCAGCCTTCTTTTTGCAAAGCTGTTTTGACAACTTCATGAAAAACATCTCTGGCAGACATAATATATCGATAACTAACTTACTTATTCCTATCTTACCTTTTTTGATAACCAACTGGCAGTATTTGGCAACTGAGATGTGGCACTATTCTCAAGAACGGGCAAGATGCCCGTTCCACAAGAGATAAATTTTCTTGTGGAACAGGCATCTTGCCTGTTCCTAAAAGGATTATTGACAATGATGCAACATCTCAGTTAGAAGCCACTTAAAAATTGGACACGCCCTCAAGTCGCAACATCATAAGATAGCTGAACCATACCAGAACTGTATGTCTGACATCCAGTTAACTGCAAAGCTGTAGTATTTATGGGATTAACAAATAAAGGGATTCCCTCGCCCAAAATAAGCGGATGAACCGAGAGAATCACTTCGTTGACAAAGTTTTGATTCAGGAAATCGCGAATCAGCAGAGAACCTCCCACCAACCAAATATTCTTGCCGTCCAGCAAGCGCAAATCATTGACAAAAATCTCTAAATCTGTTACCACTTCGACATCTGAAGTGCCTTGAAAATCTAGATTTTTCGTAAAAACATAGCTCTTTTTTTCCTGGTACGGATACTCGCCAAAAGTTAGAACTTGTTCGTAAGTTTTTCGACCCATGAGAACCGTATCGATGCTACCTAAGAAGTTACTATAACCGTAATTTTGGTCTGTAAACAGCCAGTCAATATCGCCATTCGATCGGGCGATATAACCGTCCAGACTAGATGCAATGAATAGTACAATTTTACGCATGGCAACACCGAGGTTTTTGGACTGATTGAGGTGATTATCGCCCCAATCACCTTAATTTTAAATGATTTAGCGTCCTGACGGCCGCTTGAGTTCGATACCCACCTTTTGACCGAGATCGATCGCCGTATTAGCAAAATCAGTCATTCCTGCGATCGGAATAGCGATCGCAGTACCCGCCGCTAAAATAGCTGTTAAGCTTTTCTTTAATCTGGCTTTATTCCATTGATTCTCCGGTTTCTTAATTTCCGCTTCGACATCTTCAATATCAATAATTATCTCATCGCGGATGTCTTCGGGAAACTGATCGGCGGTTTGACGCATCGATGAAATCAGTTTCAGGATTTCTGCCGTATTGGCGTTATTGTTTTGCAGGGATTGATTGCCGCCAACTTCGGCACTGTTCGACGAACCGCCGATATTGCCGGAAAAGTTAGAACCTTGAAAAGCACCTTGAAAGTTGTTGATTTCAGAAGAATTTTGAGTCATTTTTGCTTCTGCTTTATTAATAATTGGTCTACTAACAGCTAGTTTAGCGATATCTACAAGGTCGTCATATTCTCTTCCGTATTTTTCCATTTCTCGATCGCCCATTTGCTTTCTGCGCCGAAGTTCGATCGACTCATACCCATCCAACAACGGCCGCAAATCCAGTTTAAGTTTAAGTTTCCCAACGCGCACCGTATTTTCGCCCATCTCCTCCAATCCTAGCAATTCCTCGTAATCCAGCGGATCGGCATCGGGACAACCCGGAACCGGCACCCATTGACTGATTTCCAGATTGGCAAAAGAATTGTGGATTTTGGTAAACGTATCGCGAATCATGCTGAGGAAAGAACGCCGCGTCGATTCCCGCCCGCTAACGGCAATAAAGATTTTCTTATCTTCCGGGTCAGATTTAATCCGGGCGATGTTGTACACCTCAGCGCCTTCGGTGTACTCCAGCATAACCCCCGTGCGCCAGTGGGTGCTGTTGTGGATTTTCTCGTGGGTGAGGACGATGAAACGCGAGAGGATGCTGTCGGGGAGGATGCGGTAGTGATATTGAAATTCCAGGGTTTCGCCTTGGAGTTCGGTGTTTTCCGGTTGTTCTTTGGGCAAGATGCCGGGGATGAGGAAAGTCGGCGCCCGACAATGGCTGACGGGGAAGCAGAGTTCAAATTCCTCCATCAACCCGGTGAGGCAGTGGTAGCGGCGGCTGGGATATTTATTTGAGTCGAGGATGCGGCTGAGGTCGGCGTAGGTGAGAATACCTTTGGTTTTGACTTTGAGTGCGTCGTCGCTGAGGAGGGCATAGATGCCTTCTGTCACCCAGTGGGGATTGAGGATGTTGGTGGATTGCAGGATGGGGTGTTCGCGGAAGTTGAGGACAATGCCCAGGTTGTGCAGCAGTCCGATCAGTTGGGTTTGGTCGGTTTCTTCCCAGATGTTTTCTTTGGCGCAGATGGTGGCGTATTCGCTGATGCTGATGATGTCTTTGTCGAGGTTTTCCAGGCGCTGCTTGACTTGGAACCAGCTTAGCGGCAAAAGATCGTAGACTTGTTTGAGTTTAAACAATTTACCAAAAAACAATGCTTTCAGCCGTTCTCAGTCTAGAATCTAGACTGTTTCTAGAAGACTAACGTGGACACGTCGTTCCAGGTGTTGAGCTAGCTTATTTTAAAGGGAATATTCTCTAGATAAATTCTAGACGCGGTAGGGTAGCGATATTTGCGATCGCTCTGTAGGCCTCAACTCAAAATCGGGTTTTTCGATGGTAAATGCCATTTTAAAATTTACTTTTTGGGATTTAAGCAAAAAAAAAGCCGCTATCTGCGAGTCTAAGCCTGTATTTCCAGGGATAGCCGCCTACTGTAGGCGGCTATTGTTCAAAATGCTATCCCGTCCCGGTCAGAAGCCGAAAACCTACAATCACAACATACACATAGCGTGACTGACGCGATCGCACTGCCGTGCCAGCCGATCGTCATCAGTTAAGGTAACAGGCTACCCAGCATATCCAAAATTGCTTCTACGTCCGCTAGGTCGCATTTAGACTTTTTGCGCTTAGCTTTCAATTGGTTGAGTAAGACAGCAGCATCAGGTAAATCACTTGTGTAAAATGATTCTCCATTATCTAGCTGTCGAGCTATAGTCAGCACCCGATCTGCTAGGGCGATCGGTACTCGGATAGTGCGGGTTTGCCCGTGTTCCCATTTACCCTCATAGTGCTTGAGGTTGGCTAGGCTAGCGTCATTAATGTTTTTAGTTATTTCACTTGTGTCAGGTGATTTATTATTAACAGACTGGCACGGATGCTTTAGTTCTGTCAAGTGTTTAGTCACGCGACACAAGTGACTAGGGGTAGAAAGTTAGGCTGTAGGTAGATGACACTCGAAACTACTACTTTTCGGAGAGATACATCAAATCCCCGGCGACGAACTCCTGTTCCCTTACGAATGCTACTTCTTTGTCGAATTGTACCCGCAAGCCCGTATAAGTGGGGTAATTGGTAATTTTGGTAATTTCCCCTTTAACGCCCTTAGCGCGATCGCCGGGCTTCACTACAACAACCCGATCGCCTACCTCCAAAATACGGGAAGGCCTCGGTGCGGGCTGTTGTGTAGGGGATGTCCCATTAAGTGCTCGCTTGAAAAATCCCCTCAAGTGAAGTCCATCGGTACTTTCAATAAATTTCTTTATCTCTTCCATTTTTTCGGTATCGCCGCTCGCTTTTGCTTCCCGGTACTCGTCGGCCATCCTTTCAGCCCGCTGTCTGTTGGCGGTGGTTTGCATATCGGCTTTAGTCGGGTTTGAGGGAGTTGAGGGGGGGGGTGGTGGCACTTGGGAGGGAGTTATTGAGGGAGTTTGAATCGTTACTGGTACTGGGTTTGAGGGAGTTGAGGGAGTTTGGGGGGGTAAATCTTTTTCTAACTCACTTTCTCGATCACTTTCTTCCTTATCTGGCAGATAATTTTCTTTATTTTTGTTTCCGTTTGAAACTTTAGGGTCTAACTCCCTCAACTCCCTCAAAGGTATATCTGGTAGGGGTTCAACTCCCTCCCCAACTCCCTGCAAACTCCCTGCAACTCCCTCGCTAACTCCCTCAATCCCGACTAAAGTTTCGGAGTGAGTGATATGGTTATCCGACTTTTCTCTCACCCTCAATCCCTCAAAATAGGCTTGTGCACCCTGATGTCGGGTAAAGGGTAAATTCTCGTCTGTCAGCAAGTCGGCAAGCAAGCGGGGGAATTTGACAATACTTACTTTCGAGAACCCACTCTCTTCGCAAAAATCCTTGTAAGCCTCGTAAAGCTTCCCGGTGCGGGTAGTAGCGGCCGGGTCTAGTACCAGTTCCATATCAAAGAATGCAGCGGTCGAGCTTGTTTCGACTTTCATCTCCCATTCCTTATATTTGAACTCAGCAATCTTTTCGGCTCCGATACCGCGTATCGCTTGAGTAACGGCGCTATTTGCGAGGGAGAGGGCTATTCCAATCAATGCGGGTATTTCTGCCTCAAACTCACTTTCGATAGCGTGGTCGCGTTTTTCGGTAGGTATGGGGTTATCAAAGTGAACCAGGCACAACCGACGCTCTAGCCCGGTAGTGTCACCCACAAATATGGGTTTGTTACTACAGATGAGGAAGCACCCGTAGAAAAACGCATCGGCGGCCGGAGTGTGCAATTCCCGGTAACTAACAGCATCTCCACCCGTAAAACTGAGAATCGAGTCAATACCTACGGGTTTTCGTTCATCGGCAAACACTACCAATTGTTTATCCACAACTGATGCCTTAGTCGATCCGTCACTTAGGCGATCGAGCTGGCAGCCCTTAAAGTTCTCCCGTCCAACCATTTTCTCCATCAACCGAGTAAAAGTACCCTTACCGGAACCCGGCGCTCCGACCAAGTGAACGAACATCTGCAAGTCGAAAAACCGATGTTTGAGTATGGCGTTAGCAATGGCTAGCAACTTAAACATTTTTCGCTCATCGTCTTGCATCGCCGTCCTGAAGAATTTATGGGTATTAGGACAATTTACCCGTAAAGCCTCTAACGGGTCGCTTAAATCGCCTTCTAGTGGCTTGTAGTCGAAGGGTAAGAACGAGGTAAACCCCGTACCCGGTGAGTGCGGTTGAGTTGTGAGGGTATTACCATCTAGAACGCAATTACTAAAGTTGATGTAACGCTTTCTATCCCAATACTGCCAGCGGATTTGTCGCAAGTCACATTGGAGCAATTCCACCACGTTGTTAATATACTCAATCCCGCTGTAGTTTATGTTTTTTGCGTCAATAGTGGTTTTGACCAAACTCTTAAACGGCCCTATCCCTACCTTTTCCCAGTGTTTACCGGAGTATATCCGCCACGTTTTTTGTTCGTCATCATATTTCCACTGATGCCCATATTGTTCGGCTAACCGGGCCGCTGCTTCTCGCGGTGTCGGTGGCTTTTTCTTTTTTGTTGGTGTATCACTATCAGTTGTGTCAGGTGATTCAACTACATTACTAGCTTTCATCAGTATTGCCCTGAAGGCCTCAATCCCTTGATTATTGATGAAATCATCCATCCCCTTGCCGTCCTCGTGGTTCCAATTGCCTGTAACCGATAGTACCTCGCAGCCATAGGCTTTCAGGTGTTTAGTGAGGGTTTTTTCGGCACGGCGAACATTCTTTATGGTTTCCACCTTCTCAGGTGGATCGGAGTCATAAGAGATGATAAAGTTAAAACCCGCTTCAGCTAATCGTTTCAGCCCTGGTATCAAGTCGGGTTCACCCTTTGCCTTTGGGGTTAATCCCATATCTATCCCCATTAGGGCTACCGTAGGGATATCCCACATACAGCCCTTAATTGCCTTTATGCACCCCTCGGTGATGAGTAGGTAGGGTTTGCCGTTAATGGTGAAGCATCGGGCTTTAAGAGCCTCTAAATCAGTCCAATATGTTTCGACTTCTGGATGCTTGGCAAGGAAAGCATCGTATTCACCTTTAGGGGTGCGATATTTAGGAAGCTTTCCGTCCTTTGACGGCCACGGGTTAATTGGCCGTAGTTGCAGTTGTTCGAGGTTGCCGTAAAAAACTATACAGGGTGATTTAGCCTCATATCCCAGCAATACCGTGGCTTTCGGGATGTCAGCACTACCACAGTTTGCATATATCCAATCCAGAGGAAGTTTTCGCTCGACTCTTAAATAGTCCTTGTCAGCGGCATTGAGTAAAGATTTGTTGCGGGTAGCGGCAACAACTGTAGAAGATGATGGTATACTATCCATAGCGGTTGTTCCTGCAAGTAAGGTGATTAACCGCTATCCCTAGTGTTTAGCTAGTGAATTGATGCCGTGATATACCCTTCCGGCAAGGGGACTTTCTAGAAAAAGTCTAGAAAATAAGTTAAATTTGGTTCAGGTTTTTTGGGTTTTTGTTGTCTCTCTTCACCAGCTAACGCTATTTAGGGACAGCGAGAGCCTTTTTTTTGCCTGCGGGTACAAGCGGGCAAATTCTGCTGTTGAAATTGTAACCTGTCGGGGGATGGCAAATATCCCACAAATAAAGCTTATACAGCGTTATAATTCTTCCGGAACCCTATAAGGGTTAGGATTATTTTCTCGTGTATTAAAGTCTATACAGCGTGAGAGAAATTTACACTAAATCTCACAAAATTTATACACAAGACGCATTTTTCTTACTTTGTATAACAGGTGCTTAAGTAAGTAAGTGTATTTCCTAGAGTAGCCCCCTACAGTAGGGGGCTACTTGTAAAAATGCTCACAAAAAAAGAAAAGCTAGCTTCACACTATGCAGATGATGTGACTCTAGCTTTTTTACTTGTGACCTTACCGATCGGATACCAACCTAAAACTCAATCAACAAATCATTAAGCTCTTGCCGTGTGGGCGGGAACTGTCCACCCCGTTTGTAGTGAGTAAGCAACCGACTGTAGGTGATGCCCGACTTCAAGTCCCCAAAGTGTTTGGCATAGGCGTAAAGCCCTAGCTCTTGCGCTTCTTGTACCATTACCAATTTATCCTTGGGGGCGGTTCGCCGTTCGACTACCTTGTAGTGTTGGCTCATCCTCACCGGTTCCGGTAGTGGCTCATATGCCTTTTTTGCGATCGCTTCGAGGCACGTTAGTACCCGCAGCACC